>JBASAH010000426.1:0-10612 GCA_049650505.1 Xanthobacteraceae bacterium | reverse complement strand
GAGTGAACGAGGCCGCGCGGGCCGGCAACAACATCGTCGAGCGCTTCGGTCGATGGCAGGCAGGTGAGCACGATATCGGCCTGCGCGCCGACATCGGCCGCCGAGCGCGCCGGCACGCCGCCAATTTTTTCGAACTCCGCGAGCGAGCTGCGGCGATAGCCCACCACGCGATGGCCGCTTTTGATCAGATTATCCGCGATCGGCAGGCCAATCTTGCCGATGCCGATCAGGCCGACCGTATTCATGAACGTAACCTCATTATGAATTTGCGCACTCCGCTGCGCGTCTTGCGCGCTCGTTACGCGATTTCGACGGTTTGATCGGATAAGTTGACACGCACGCCGAGCGTGCCCTCCATCACCGTCCATTCCTTGAGTTCGAAACTGCGTAGGCCGCGCGCAAAGAACGGCTCGGCCTCGGCAATCTCGCGCGCTTGCGCGGCATCTTTGACGCGCAGGATAGTCAAGCCGTGGCCGGTCGGCGCGCTGTTCTCGTCAACCAAAGGCCCCGAGGCGAACAGCAGGCCGCGCCGTTCCAGGCCGATCATATATTCAAGGTGCGTGGCGAGCAGCGGCTTCAGCTGGTCCGGTGCCACGAGCGGTTTTGAGATGACAACGTAAAGCTTCTTGCGCAGCATCTTCTGCATGAGCTCGGTGGCTCGCGCATCGTCGTCCATGACGCATGCTCCGAAGTTGTCGAAGAAAGTTGACCAGTATGGTCGGCTGTCATGGCGCGCGCTGTCAACTGCAGAGCAAGATAGATTTCCTCGCGCCACCCTGCCCTATTTTTTCTTTGAGCATTATCTTATCCGACCTTCCTTCGCCCGCCGAAGCGGGCTTCGCGAAGGCGGGAAACCGGTTCCCACTTTTTCGGGATCATGCTCTAAATAATCCGCGTCGACTGCAGCGGCAGGCCGAGGAAGTGACGGCCGATCACCTCGTAAATTGCGAACTGCGCTTGCGCCTGTTGCGATACCGCGTGCATGTCGCGGAAGCGGCGCTCGAACGGATTATTTTCGAAGATCGCCGTCGCGCCAGCCGCGAGATAGGCGGTTTCGGCGATTTGCCGGGCCTGCTGGCTCAAATGAATCGACGCCATACGCAGCTGCACGCGCTGATCGAGCGTCACGGCATCGTCCTGCGCCGCCCGCCAGATCTCGTTCCAGGCCGCGAAGAAAAACGTGCGCGCCGCGGCGAGCTGCGACTCGGCGACGCCGACTTGCGATTGGACCACGGAATTGTCGCGCAGCGGCAATTTGCCACCGGCTGGCGTCTTGGTTCTCGCCAGTTCGATAAAGGCGTCGAGCATGGCGCGAGCGATACCAAGCGCGATCGCCGGGAAGCTTGAGCCAAACAGCTGATAGATCGTGAACGAATAAAGCGGGCCGTGCTCGCGGCGCTCGGCGCGATCGAGCGCGTGATGGGCGATCGCGCAATCCTCCGGCACGAACACGTCGGTCAGCGTATAGGTGTCGCTGCCGGTGCCCTTTAGTCCGATCACGCGCCAGACATCTTTAATAGTGGCGGAGCGGCGCGGCACGACGAAGGTCTTTTGCACCGGTTCGCCATTTGAGTCGCGGCGCAAACTGCCGTCCGCTTCGGAGACGACGCTGTGGGCGGCAAGCCAAGTCGCATGCCGGCTGCCGCTGGCGAACGGCCACTCGCCGCTGACGCGAAACCCGCCCGGCTCGGCGACCGCTTTGGCTTTGCTGGTCGAGGGGCCCCAAGCCAGCACGCCGCGCGGATCGTTCTTGAAAATCTCGGCCGCGACCTCCGGCTTCAGGCACGACGAGATCGTCGAGCAGACCGAGGTCTGAGCGACGCACCAGGCGGTCGATGCATCCGCCTTAGCCAACTCCTCGATGGCGTGCATGAAGGCGACCGGCGAGACTTCGTCACCGTCGAGCGAGCGCGGCACCAGCATGCGGAACAGCCGCGCCTCATGCAACGCCTCGACAATGTCGGGCGGCAATTCCCGGCCGGCCTCGATGCGCGCCGCAGCCGACGCGATGCGCGGCGCGAGCGCCTGCGCACGCGCAACGCAATCTGCGGTTATCCGTTGCTCCATGGAGCGGTACCTGTTCTGCAGGCGGCTTTTGCAGTGTCATTATTTGTACCCGCCATGCAGCGGCGGGTCTACGTTATGCCGGCCTTCCTGCCGTCGCGAACGAACCCATCGCGACGGCGTTCCCTCACCGGTTACCTGCCCAGTTATCGACAGAAGACCCGTTCATCAGGAAACCCCATTCATCGGGAGAGCCTATGCGCTGTTCGAGTAAATTTTATGCATTGAGCATTGCCGGAGTCCTTTGCTTTGCAGCGGCGCCGCTTTTGGCGCAAACCGCCGGCCGCGTTCTCGAAGGACACGCGGCGTTCGGCGATTGGCGCGCGGACCGGCCGGGAACGCGCCGGCTAATCAGACCGGGCGACCTACCGTCGCCGGAACACGCGCAATCGGCCGTCAACATGGTGCGGGTCGTGCATCGGACCGATCAGAAGCCAGTCGTTCCAAATGGCTTTGCGGTGAACCTGTTCGCGTCTGGTTTGAGCGGACCACGGGTCATCCGCGCCGCGCCGAACGGCGACATATTCGTCGCCGAGAGCAGGGCCGGCCGCATCAGCGTGCTGCGGCCCGATAGCGGCAAGACTGCGAAAAAGTTCGTGTTTGCGTCGGGGCTGACCTATCCGTTCGGCATCGCCTTTTATCCGCCGGGCGCCGACCCGCAATGGATTTACGTCGCCGACACCGGCGCGGTATTGCGCTTTCCTTATCGCAGCGGCGATCTCACCCCGCGCGGTGAAGCCGAAACCGTGGTGCCACATCTGCCGGTCGGCGGCCACGCCACGCGCGATGTCGTGTTCTCGCCTGACGGGGCGACGTTGTATGTGTCGGTCGGTTCGAGCTCCAATGACGCCGATGGCATGAGCAAGCTCGCCGGCGCGGCGCTGCAAAATTTCATCGCCGATCATCCGCTCGGCGCGACCTGGGGCAATGAGACCGACCGCGCTGACGTGCTGGCGTTCGATCCGCAAGGCAAGAACAAAAAAATCTTCGCCACCGGCATTCGCAACTGCGTCGGCATGGCGGTCGCGCCGAACGGCACGCTATGGTGCTCGACCAACGAACGCGACGGATTAGGCGACGAATTGCCGCCCGATTACGTCACGCGCGTGCACCAGGGCGCGTTCTACGGCTGGCCTTGGTATTACATCGGCGGCAATGAAGACCCGCAGCACCGCGGCGAACGGCCGGATTTGAAAGACAAAGTAACGACACCGGACGTCCTGATCGAAGCGCATTCGGCGTCCCTTGGGATGACAATTTACGACGGCTCGCAATTTCCCGCCGAATATCGCGGCGCCTATTTTGCCGCCCAGCATGGTTCGTGGAATCGCAGCAAGCGCACCGGCTACAAGGTGATCCGTATCGTCACGAAGGACGGCGTGCCGACTGGCGAATACGATGATTTCGCCACCGGTTTCGTCATTAACGATTCCACGGTTTGGGGGCGACCGGTTGGCGTGACCGTCGACAAGGACGGCGCATTGCTCATTTCCGAGGATGGCAGCGGCACCATTTGGCGAGTCTCTTTCACCGCGAGCGCAGCGAAGCCGCAGTGAACCGACCGCCGCCGCTCTCGGCATGCGCAAGCGCAATAGCGCAATCGGAACAGCAGATGGCGCCGGCGCGTTGCCGCTATGGACCGGGCTCCTTTTGATTATGGCTTCATCCGCAGGCAATGTATTTTCCCGGCTCGCCGCCAAGCTCCATGGTCCCGCCCATGGATCAATTGCGGCCTCGGCTGCGAACCGGCGGAACCCGGCATCATCGGCCCGCGCCCCCGCCCAAGTCCGGTCCGAAGCGATAATCGAGACCGACATCCCGATCCGCCTCGACGCGCTGCCGTTCGGCCGATTTCATATCTTGGTGATCGTCGCGCTCGGCATCACCTGGATTCTCGACGGACTCGAAGTGACGCTCGCCGGCGCGCTGTCGGCGGAACTCAAGCGCGCCACCGCCTTAGGATTGAGCAATGCGCAAATCGGGTTTGCGGGCAGCAGCTATCTCGCCGGCGCGGTGCTCGGTGCCTTCTTTTTCGGCTGGTTGACCGACCGGCTGGGGCGAAAAAAGCTGTTCACCATTACGCTTGCGGTCTATCTCCTGGCCACGGCGGCGACCGGCCTGTCCTGGGATGCAACAAGCTATATGCTGTTCCGTTTCCTGACCGGGGCCGGCATTGGCGGCGAATACACTGCCATCAATTCGACAATCCAGGAGCTTATTCCGGCGCGGTTCCGGGGCTGGACCGACCTTCTCATCAACGGCAGTTTCTGGGTCGGCGCCGCCGTTGGCGCGGGGGGTTCGCTCATCCTGCTCGATCCCGCCGTGATCAATCCAGCGCTTGGGTGGCGCCTGGCTTTTCTGATCGGGGCTATAATCGGACTCGTGATTCTATTGATGCGATTTTGGATACCGGAAAGCCCGCGCTGGCTCGTGACGCATGGCATGCCGCAGCAAGCCGCCGAAGTGATGCGCGGCATCGAGGCGCATTTTCAAAACCTCGGCCAACCGCCGCGCGGCGCCCCGATACATTTGCGCATGCGCCGCCACACGCCGCTCGGCGAAGTCGCGCGAACGCTATTCAAAACTTATCGAGGTCGCACGCTGGTCGGATTGAGCCTGATGGCATCGCAGGCGTTCTTCTACAACGCCATCTTCTTTACCTATGCGCTCGTTCTCACCGATTTCTACGGTACGCCGGCGAACGAGGTCGGCTGGTACATCCTGCCGTTTGCCGCCGGCAATGTGCTTGGACCGATTGTTCTCGGCCACCTATTCGACACGGTCGGGCGGCGTATCATGATCGCCTCGACTTATGCCATATCGGGCATTTTGTTGGCGGTGACCGCCGAATTGTTCAGTCACAACGTGTTGACGGCGACGGGCTTGACCGCCGCGTGGATGATCGTTTTCTTTTTCGCTTCCGCGGCGGCCAGTTCCGCATATCTGACGGTAAGCGAGATTTTCCCGCTGGAAATTAGGGCGCTTGCTATTGCGTTCTTTTATGCTATCGGCACCGGCGTTGGAGGCGTAATCGGCCCGCTGCTGCTGGGCATGCTGATCAATACCGGTTCGCGCAGCAGCGTTGCCGCTGGTTACTTAATTGGTGCGGCGTTGATGATCGGCGCTGCTGCGGTCGAGGCGCTCTGGGGTGTCGCCGCCGAGCGCAAGGCGCTCGAATCGGTTGCCGCTCCACTGGCGCTGGTCGATTGAGAAACTCATAATCGGATTCTTAATACGATGAGCTTGGAAATCACCGATCTCGATACGGAGCGCGCGGAAAAGTTTCTCCTTTCCGATCTGCGCAAATGCGCGATCCTGCTCGACATTGACGGCACTATTCTCGATCTGGCGCCGGCGCCGCAGGAGGTCTGGGTCCCAACTGAGCTTCGCAGCACGCTGTCGCGGCTCGAGGACTTGACCGGCGGCGCATTGGCGCTGGTGTCGGGGCGATCGCTGCACGACATCGATTTGATTTTCTCGCCGTTGCAGCTCGCCGCGGTCGGCGGCCATGGTGCGGAATTGCGCGTCGTGCCCGGCGGCGAACCCGTGCTGCGGGCGCTGTCGTTAAATCCGGTTCTCAAGCGCAAGCTTGCCGCACTGACCGAGCTCGGTCCGGGAATCCTGGTCGAGGACAAGGATTATTCGCTCGCTTTGCACTATCGATTGGCGCCGGACAAAGGCGACGCCTTACGCGCCGCGATCCATGAAATTTGCGCCAGCGCGCCGCGCGGCTCGATCGAAATCCTGCCCGGCAAGCTTGTCTTCGAAATCAAGATGACTGGCATCAACAAAGCCAGCGCGGTGCGCGAACTGATGACATATCCGCCGTTCAAAGGCCGTACGCCGATTTTTGTCGGCGACGACACGACCGACGAGCCGGTATTCCCCATGCTTTCGCAATTCGGCGGCTTGGGCTTTTCGGTCGGCCGCATAGTGCCGGACGTCAACGGTCATTTCGAGAATCCGGAATCGGTGCGTGGCTGGCTGGCGCGCATCGCCAATCGGCGGCAAAACACACAAAGCCAAGGCGCGGCGCCATGAACGATCGGGCACACGATCTGGCGCTCATCGCCAAAAATCGAGGGGCCGACACCCAGCGCGAGTCGCGGCCCGGTCCTGCGGGCACGATCGATCACGGCCTCGATCTGGCGGTGATCGGCAACGGCCGCACGGCGGCGCTGGTCGATCCCTGCTCGCGCATCGTGTGGTGGTGCTATCCGCGGTTCGACGGCGATCCGATTTTCTGCCGCCTCTTGTCCGGCCGCGAAGAAAAGGGATTCTCGGATGTCGTGCTTGAGGACATAGTCGATTTTCAATCGCAATATGTCCGCAACACCGCGATGGTCTCCACGGTCTTGACCGACCGCCACGGCGCCAAGGTGCGGATCACCGATTTGGCGCCGCGGTTTAGGCAGTTCGGCCGCGTGTTCCGGCCGCCGCAGCTTTATCGCATTATCGAGCCGGTCGCCGGGCTGCCGCGCGTCACCATCCGGATGCGCCCGACCTGCGACTACGGCAAGGCGCTGCCGCATCGCTCGCTCGGCAGCAATCACATCCGTTACACCAACGACTCCACCGTCATCCGCCTGACCACCGACGCGCCGCTGTCGCTGATCGACGGCGAGGCGCCATTCGTGCTGACGCGGCCGCTGCACCTAGTGTTCGGCCCCGACGAGCCGTTCACCGGCGACTTGCAGTCGACGTGCCGCGACTTCATCGAACGCACGCATGACTATTGGATAGATTGGGTGCGCCGCCTGTCGATCTCTTACGATTGGCAGGAAGCCATCATCCGCGCCGCGATCACGCTCAAGTTGTCCAATTTCGACGAGACCGGCGCAGTCGTGGCCGCGCATACGACCTCGGTTCCAGAAGCGCCCTCCTCCGGCCGCACCTGGGATTACCGTTATTGCTGGTTGCGCGACGCCTATTTCGTCGTCCAGGCGCTTAACCGGATCGGCGCGACCCGCACCATGGAGGAGTTCATTTCGTTCACGTTGTCGATCGCGGCCAGACCGGACGAGGAGCTGCGGCCGCTCTACAGCGTGGTGCCGACGACCACGATCCACGAGCGCACCGCGCCGGATCTGCAGGGCTATCGCGGCGACGGTCCGGTGCGGATCGGCAATGCCGCCGTCAATCAAGTGCAGCACGACGCCTATGGCAGCGTCATTCTCGCCGCCATGCCGATGTTCTTCGACCGCCGGCTGCCTCGCCCCGGCGACGAGGGGCTGTTTCGTTTGCTGGAATCGCTCGGCCACCGCGCGGCCGAAAAAGCCTTTCAGCCGGATGCCGGCATCTGGGAATATCGCGGCCGCCAGCGCGTGCATACTCATTCGGCGGCGATGTGCTGGGCCGGCTGTCAGCGGCTCGCCGCCATTGCCATGCGGCTCGGGCTCGAGCCGCGCGCCAAGTACTGGAACTCGGTCGCCGAGCCGATGCATGCGGAACTGATCGAACGCGCCTGGAATCCAAAACGCGGCGCCTTTACCGCGGCCTTCGGTTCGGACGATCTCGACGCCAGCGTGCTGCTCCTTGCCGATCTCGGCGTGGTCGAAGTGGACGATCCGCGCTTTTCCTCCACCGTCGCCGCCATGGAGCGCGAGCTGGTGCGGGAAAAGCATGTCATGCGCTATGCCAGCGCCGACGATTTCGGCATGCCGGTAACCGCGTTTTTGATCTGCCGGTTCTGGCTGATCGACGCCTTGTGGTCGCTCGGCCGTCGCGACGCGGCGCGCGACCTGTTTGCCGATGCGATGCAGCACCGCAATCGCTATGGCCTTCTCTCCGAAGACGTCGATCCGCAGACCGGCGCGTTGTGGGGCAATTTCCCGCAGACTTACTCGATGGCCGGACTTATTCTTTCGGCGATGCGGCTGTCGCGCAGCTGGGAAGACCGCTACTGGCGCGGGTGAAATAACCCGACGGCTAATTCAATTAGCCTTTTCTCGCTCTTCAATTCGCTTTCTCGTGCTTGCGGACCGCGCGGGTAGGTCCGCCGCTACGCCCGCGGGTACGTCGGTACGTCGCACGGGCGGAGGCAGCCCCTCCAGCGAGCGCGTGTCGTCGCTCGCCTGCCGCAACAGCCAGTCGCGAAACACGATCAGTTTTGGCAGGTCTGCGGTCGCCTGCGGACAGACGATCCAATAGGACTTCGATAGCGGCAACGCGACCGGAAACGGCCGCACCAGCCGTTTGTGAATGAGATCCCACGCCGCCAAAGCCGTGCGGGCGAGCGCTACGCCTTGGCCGTCGACCGCCGCGTCGATGAGCATGCTTGCACGATTGAGGATCGGGCCGTGGATCGCTTCAATGCCGGTAACGCCGGCGGCCTCGAACCACGCGTGCCAGGCCGAGCGATCATCAAGATGCAGCAGCGGCAGGTTGAGCAAATCGTTCGGCCGCCGCAGGCCGGCGGCAAGCTTGGGGCTACATACTGCAAAGAGATGTTCGGGACATAAGTGTGTTACGTGCAGTCCGGGCCAATGACCATCGCCGTGACGAACGGCGATGTCGACATCTTCGCGCGCGAAATCGACATGGTGCATCATCGCCGAGATCCGCAGATCGATTTCGGGATGAGCCTCGGCGAACCGGCCCAGCCGATGGACCAACCACTTGGCGGCGAAATCCGGCGAGGTACTGACCGTCAGCATCCCAGAACTTTGTCGCTGCTCGAGGCGCTCGGTCGCCATGGCGATGCGATCAAACGCGTCGCGCACGGCAGCCAAATAATCGCGGCCGGCTTCGGTGATGATGAGCCGCTGCCGCTCGCGATTGAACAGCTTGATGCCGAGCTCCGACTCCAGCGCCTTTACCTGATGGCTCACCGCGCCTTGGGTGACGCAAAGCTCGGCGGCGGCGTGCGTGAAGCTGACGTGCCGGGCAGCGGCCTCGAAGGCCTTGAGCGCATTGAGCTGGGGCAAACGGCGCGGCATTGTCCGGTCACGAGGTCAGATCATGAGAAAAACTCAAGAAAAAATAGCACCACAACTCACCAGAATCTATGCCGTATTAGCACCATCATTAGAAATATTCAGGCAAGCCCGAGAAATCATGCTTTGCCGGCGGGCCAAGAAATAGGTTAGTTCGCAGCCAATCGGGCCTTTCGCAGCCGCCCGGTTTTCCCAAGACGCTCCGTCCAAGCGCTGCTCCCGTCCCTAAAGGGGCAGGAGTGCCATGAGCAACGGAAGCGTCTTAATCACTCAGTCCGTAACAGCGCGATCCGCCGCGAAACCGGGGTCGGCGTGGACACGTCTCCTGCTCGAAGGACCGATTATCTCGACGCTGCTGCGCCTTGCGGCGCCGAACGTCGTCGTGAACGTCGTGCTCATCGCCGTGACCGCGACGGTCGATGCGCATTTCGTCGGGCAGATGGGGTCTGACGCGCTGGCCGGACTATCGCTCGTTTTTCCGCTGATCATGCTGATGCAGCAGATGGCGAATTCCAGCATGGGCGGAGCGATCGCATCCGCGATCGCACGCGCCATCGGCGCCGGCCGCCATGACGACGCATCCGCGCTTGTCGTTCACGGCGTCATTGTCGGCGCTGGAATGGCCGTCATCTTCGCGGCGGTGCTGCTACTCGGTGGTCCAGTTATTTATCGCTTGATGGGTGGCACCGGCAGTACGCACGCCGCGGCCCTTGAATACTCGAATGCGATCTTTGCCGGCGCCTTTGCCTATTGGCTGCTCAGCACCTTGACGAGTGCCGTGCGCGGCGCAGGTCAAGCGATTGTACTGGCGGTGGTCTACATCGCCGCTGAGGCTCTGCACATCATTCTGGTGCCAATACTCATGTTTGGCATTGGTCCGGTGCCACCGCTTGGCATCACCGGCGCAGGTATTGCGACGGTCGCGTCGTTTACTGCGTCGAGCGCGATCCTCGCCTGGTACATCGCCTCTGGGCGAACTGCGATCAGCCCGAGGCTGCGCGGCATGCGCCTCGACCGGCGGCTGTTCGTCGAGATCCTGCGCGTCGGCGCGCCGATGTCGCTGCAGCCCATCCTCAACAACCTGGCGCTTGTATTGCTCACCGGCTTCGTCGGCGCCTTGGGCGCGGCGCAACTCGCCGGCTTCGGCGTCGCCGTGCGCCTTGAATATCTGCTTTATCCGCTCGCGTTCGGTTTGGGCGCGGGCGTGCTGGCGATGGTCGGCACCAATATCGGCGCGGGCAAAACCCTGCGCGCCGCGCGTATCGCATGGACCGCGGCTGCGCTTGCGGCGGGCATTACCGGATGCATCGGACTGTTCGGCGCGACGCTCCCTGACATTTGGACAAGCTTGTTCACGAACGCATCGGACGTTCATGTCCTAGCGGCGGGCTATCTCTTGATCATCGGCGGTGCCTACCCGTTCCTCGGTTTGGGTCTGACATTGGCGTCCTCGTTCCAGGCCGCTGGACGCCCGCTGTGGCCGATCGTCGGTATCACCTGCCGCGCCGCTGTCGTCGCGGTCGGCGGCTGGATCGTCGTGCATCTCGCAAGCACGGGCCTCGCCAACCTCGCTGTAGTCGCCGCTTCGGGCCTGATCGTTTACGGCACAAGCC
>JBASAH010000425.1:0-3833 GCA_049650505.1 Xanthobacteraceae bacterium | reverse complement strand
GGCGACAGCTGTCGCGTTGATGGGTCCCGTCGGCTCCTAACAATTGCGACGCTCACATCACCTCGGGCTGCCGCCCAGCAGCCCGGGTTCCCGCGCTTGGTCCCAATCACCGAGAATCGCCATGACGACCACTCAGACCGACCGGATTCGCGCCCTCAACGACGACCTGCGGCAACATCTGATCGGCGGCAGCGCTGTCATCACCCCCGGCATCGCCGCCCTTGGCCGAGAAGCCATCGACCGGATCGTCAAAACAATCGCCGTGTATGATGCCTTCTGTCACGGCAACGACCCGTACGGAGAACATGACTTCGGATCGTTCGACGCCGACGGGAAAACTATCTTTTTCAAGATCGATTATTACGACAAGGCCCTGGCCGGTCACTCGCCTGATCCAGCCGACTCATCGGTCACCGAACGCGTCATCACCATCATGTTGGCCGAGGAGTATTGAAACCCACGTCATCCCCATTTCGAGGATGGAGTGGCCAACGCGTTATGGTCGTTTGCTGCGAAAAAGGACCAAAATCTGCGTGTCTGAAAGACGTCCAACCCGCCGGTTCTATGTTCGCGGTACGAACGCTACTGCAGAACTATCAGGCAATTCGATAACAGACTACGTCAAGACTCGTTTCAACTGAGATGCACGCGGCGCAACGTTGGCGTCGACTCGTTAGAACATTTCAGTTTTGTGGCTACCGGTCACCCTTTTGATACGTGCCGACGAGCTCTGCATTGGCCAGTACGTGGCCCTGCATTACTCGCTCGATCTGCGATTTCGTCGCGTCTCTTAGATCGAGCGTGATGTCCAGCGCGTAGAGTTTATGGAAGTAACGGTGCCGGCCGACCGGCGGACAAGGGCCGCCATAACCCGCCTTTTTGAGATCGTTAAGCCCAAGTGACCGCGCTCGGTAGCGCTGCTGCGGCATGGCCGCTCACGGCGCATGCGCAGCAGCAGGCGATGCCAGTGGTCGGCTTTATCCACGGCGATTGATCAGTTTCCCTGTCCGCCTTCGCGCGATGCGATGCTGTCTGCACAACTTTTGCGCAATTGCTCCTGCAGCATCTCCTTGCGAAAATCGCCGCGCTTAGCTCTTCAAGCCGGCGGCGCGCACGACTTCGGTCCAGCGCGTGATGTCGCTACGAATGTGAGCCGCGAAATCATTCGGCCCGGGATCAAGCGGCTCATAACCCTGCTTGTGCAGCGAGTCCACCGCGTCCGCCGCGTGCATGGCCTTACGAGCAGCATCGACAAGCATGGTGATGATTGGCTGCGGTGTTCCCACCGGCGCCAGCAAGCCGAGCCAGAGGTTGGCATCGAAGTCCGGAATACCGGCCTCCGCCATGGTCGGCACGGAGGGTAACACGCTCGCACGTTTAATGCCTGTCGTTGCTAGCGCAGTGACCTGGCCCGCATTGATCTGCCCGATTATCGAAGAGCCGATGACAAAGGACATGGCGATGCGGCCTGCAATCAAATCGGTGACCGACTCCGGACTACCCTTGTAAATCACGTGCACCAATTTGATTCCGGCCTGCCGCTCAAACTGCACCCCACAAAGGTGCGGCAAGCTACCGGCGCCGACCGAAGCGTAGGTCAGCTCGCCGGGTTTCGACTTGGCGAGAGCAACAAAGTCGGCAACGCTCTGCACGCCAAGCGCGGGATTGACAGTCAGAAAGAACGGACCTTCGGCGAGCTGGGCGATCGGTGCAAAATCCTTGCTGATGTCCAAAGGCGGAGAAGAAGGGTTGACGATCTCGTTGGTCAGAGTTGAGAGCGCGGGAAGGAAGAGCGTGTAGCCGTCCTTCGACGCGCGGGCGACATATTGCGCGGCGATGCTCGATCCTGCGCCAGGCTTATTCTCGACGATGATTTGCTGACCAAGGGCGGGCCCGGCACCACGGGCAAAAATGCGCGCGATTACGTCGGAGGCCGCTCCAGCGGTGAAGCCGACGATGAGCCTGATCGGGCGCGAGGGATAAGTGTCCGCGATTGCAATGTGCGAGGCGGCGGGTATTGCGGCAGCGCTCGCCGTCAGATGCAGAAACCTTCTACGATGAATTTCCATGGCGTTTCCCTACAAGTTTAATTTGGCGCGACCCGCACGCGATCGCCTTCGAGCTTGAGACTAGCACCGTGCTAGCTGCTTCGCGCAGTGAGATCGGCGAGTGTCTCGGCCTCGTCCGCAAGGCGACACAAGAACGATTCATTGTCGTCA
Organism: Xanthobacteraceae bacterium; assembly: GCA_049650505.1. Classification (GTDB taxonomy): domain Bacteria; phylum Pseudomonadota; class Alphaproteobacteria; order Rhizobiales; family Xanthobacteraceae; genus BOG-931. The sequence goes on along the minus strand of JBASAH010000425.1, from coordinate 1,614 downwards.
TTGCTGCGCACGAAGCGGAAGTAGCACCCTGCGACCGTACCGTGCTCGAACGTCACCTCGACCACCATGCCGATCCAGCCGGCATGCTTGCGGCCAAGATGGCCGGTGGAGAACGTAAGATTGCTCAGGCCGTAGAAGATCGGCCGGCCGTTATAGATTTCGACTGGCAGCGAGTAATGTGGCCCATGTCCCATTACCACATCGGCGCCGGCGTCGATCGCGGCGTGCGCAATATCCGTCATGTATTGCAGCGGTTCGCGCCCGAGGCCCCAGTGGCAGGACGCGACGACGATGTCAGCTCGCGGCCGGAGTGCCTCGATGTCTTTGCGAAACTCAGTGAGATAGGCGACATCCGCCCAGGTCACGATGAGCGGCGGCACGCCTGGCCGGTTCGGCGGCGGAACACCAGGCGCAATCCGGCCCGTCGGCACATGACAAGCGGTGTGGCCGCGGATCACAGCGATCCCGGGCGAATCGGCGTAGGCCTCGTGATCGGTCGGCCAATAAACCGAGCTGCGCTGCACGACGCCGACGCGCGCGCCATTGCGGGCGATGATTGCGGGAGCACGTGCATCGGCAAGGTTAGCGCCGGCTCCTGTATGCAACACGCCGAGCTGATCCAGCCTGGCGATCGAGGCAGCAATGTTTTCCGCGCCGTAATTGACGTTGTTGGCAATGCCTACGGTGCGGCGTGATCCTGCGTAAGGTGAAGCAAGGGTGCGATTTTTCGCCCGCTGTCTCAAGATGTCTTCCCAACCGTCGGCGCGAGCGCTTCGCGCAACCGCTCCCGATCAACGGCAATCCCGACGCCGGCGCGTTCCTGCTGCAGGAGCATCACGACGCGTGAGTCGCGTCCGCCCCATCCGCGTGCGAGGGCCTCTGTCATTTCGGCAAGCGTAAGATTGCAAAGGCGCATGGGCATACCGAGCTCGCGGCCGAGTGCGTTGGCGAGCGATACATCCTTGTGAGCAAGTTTAAGTGCAAATGCCGGCGGGTCATACTCACCGGGCAGGAATTGGTCAATCAGCGCATCGAACGTAAATCGGCGCCCAACCGCACCTTGGCGGACCGCCTGCCAAAGCGTAAGCGGATCTATGCCCGCCTTCACGCCTAAGGTGAAGGTTTCGGCGAGCGCGCAGACAATTGCATAGCCCGACATATTGTGGACGAGCTTGGCCACCGTGGCGCTGCCGACCGGGCCTACATACGCGGCCCTATCCCCGATCGCGTCGAGTATGGCCTTGTGCTGATTGAAGACTTTTTCGTCGCCGCCAACCCAGATCGCGAGTTTGCGGGATGCCGCGCCGGTCGGGCCGCCGCTCACAGGGTCATCGAGCATGTGCAGACCCTTTTCGGCAAAGGCCGCGTGCAACTTCTTCACGACGCTTGGCGAATTCGTCGATAGGTCGAAATAGGCGGCGCCGGGCTTCATGCCGGCGATCAGCCCGTCCGGTCCGAGCGCGACTGCCTCTACGTCGGCCGGCTCTGGCAACGAGGAGAAGATGACGTCGGCACCGCTTGCCAGCGCGCGTGGGTTATCTGCCCAGACCGCGCCGGCATTGAGATGATGACTGACGGCTTGTCTTTGTAGATCATGCACGATCAGCTTGTAGC
>JBASAH010000424.1:0-7155 GCA_049650505.1 Xanthobacteraceae bacterium | reverse complement strand
GTCGGGGGCCGCTACCGGTGGCGTCATTGACTTGGCCGCTGGCGCCGGTGTCGCGACATGTGCTGGTGGCTGGGCCGGCGGTTGGGCTGGCGGCGGCTGACCGGCCGGAGCGGCCGGTTTGGCAGTGGATCCGACCGGCGGCCCAGCAGGCTGCGGCGCTGTTGCCGATGGCGGCGGGTTAGCGACTTTTGGCGGACTGGTCGGTGCCGGCTGGGCCGGTTGGGCCACGGCTTGCTGTCTGGCGGGCTGAGTTTGCAGCGAAGTTTGCGATGGCGCAGGCTCGGGCTCATTCGCATATTTCGCCTGCAGCGCGCGAGCAGCGGCCAAAAGCTTAGCGCCGTCGATCTTTTGTTCCTTGTTTTCCTTCCGCCAAGCATCGATCACAGGTTCCGCTGCCTTGCGCCAGTGCGCCTCCGCTTCCGGCAAGAGCGTCACAATCAGGTCGCCACGCTCGACAACCATATTGGCAACGGCTGCGGCTTGAATGTCCCACATGGCGCCCGCCATCGCGGCAGCAGGCTGACCGGAATTGTTGTCGATTACAATTTTAAGATCACGCGGCAGCCGATCGTAACTGGCTTTGTTCATCGCCAGCACGTAGGTCCGCGCGCTCGGTGAAAAGTCGGAGAACTCGGTGTGCGAGCGGAGCAGATCGTTCAATCGCAACGGCGGCACCAGGTGCCAGGGATCGAGGCAGGCCTCGATAACATGTTCGCTGATTCCTACCGGAACCTGCGCACTCGGCATGATTACCGGATGCGCCCCGAACGTGCGCATTGTTTCGGCCGCAAAGCGCGTTTGCACATGCAGTTTAAGATCTTTGACGTCCTCGATCGACCGCACCGGGCGATTGGCGTGAAGCGCGGCGCGGTCGGAGCAACAAAAGCAGATTGTATAAAAGTCTCGGAACTCATCTTGCAGGTTAGAAGCGGCAAAGTCGGCGAGCGCTCTCGAACTCACCAGCGCGCGCCGTGCCGGTATAAATGGCAGTTCGAATGTCTCGATCTTCGGGAACCGGGCGGGCGTAAGGCTTGGAGCCGCGAAGACGATATCGGCCGAACCGTCGCGCGCCTGGTCAAACAAGGCCGCCGGTGCGCCGCCGAGCTGCATCGAGGGAAACAGATCGATGCGAATGCGCCCGCCAGATTCTGCCTCAACCTTGCGCGCCCATGGCGCAATGAATTTCTCGTGGACGCTGGAAACCGACGAAAACGCGTGATGGAGTTTCAATGTGGTCGGCGGCGTGTCAGCCCGGGCGAGGCGCATGATTGCCGGAGCCGCTGCCGTTCCAATCGACGAAACCAAGAACGTACGCCGCGCAATCCGCATAACAGAGAATGTCCCTGGGACGGCCTACTCTTTATTAATTCAGCCGCGACGGACGATCGGCCTGATTGTTCGGCCGCACCGCACCTTCGCCGATCGGTGACGGCAGCATGGGCTCGCGCATCACTTCTTCCATGGTTTCGCGCGATCGCCGCTGGTAGCGGCGATAGGAAAGCCAGCCGAATGGCAGACTAGCCAGATAAGCGAGCGTCCCGGCCGTGAGCAAAATCCATGGATAGGCCATCAATAGCCCGATCCACAAAACCATGACCACGATCAGTGGCCCGACCATTTCGGGTGGCACGCGGGTGCCGACGCGCTTGCCGGAAAATACCGGCAGCCGCGATATCATCAACAGTGCGATCGCCAACGTGTAGAACAGTGTCGACCAGATTAAAAAACTTGAACGAGGGACGCCCAGGAAGACGACATAGATCGGCAACAGCACGGCAATGGCGCCCATCGGGGCCGGCACGCCGACGAAGAAATTACTGGCCCAGGCGGGCCGATCCGGTTCCTCCGCCATCACATTGAAACGGGCCAGCCGCAGACCGGCGCAAATAGCGAATACTATCGCCGCGATCCATCCCACCGATCGCAACTCGTGCAGACCCCAGAAATAGAGGATCAGTGCGGGCGCGACGCCGAAATTGACGAAATCGGAAAGGCTGTCGAGTTCGGCGCCAAAACGCGAGGTTCCCTTTAAGAAACGCGCCAGACGGCCATCAATTCCGTCCAGAACGGCCGCAAATACGATGGCGGCCAACGCGAGCACATAGCGGTCCTCGAACGCCATCCGGATCGCGGTCAACCCGGCGCACATGGCGATCAAAGTGACAATGTTTGGCGCCAACGTGCGCACCGGAATACGGCGGAAACGCCTGCGCCGTGGGTCCAAACCGGGTGATTGTATTGCCATAAGCCAAATATAGCCGTTTGCGCTGCGCGGTGCCATCGGCACAGGCGGTCCAAGCGATTCGTAAATGGCTAGGGCGTGTACTCATAAATGCCGTGGGGGCGTTGGAATAGCCGACATCGTGATTTGACCGGGTCATGTCCGGTTGTGACCCTAAGCGGACATCTGCGCTTGCTCGACTTGGTCAAGCGCACGCGATCATTGCGAGCCCACGGATTCCGCAGTGTGAAGCAACAGAGAAAGAAGAACCCCGCAGCTTGTCTGTCGGGGTTCCTCAGTTATCGCCTCTGCAGCTTATTCGCCGGGATGGCAGGGTTCCGGGGCATGGAGCAGCCGCCCGGACGCGATCGGATATCGGATATGGCCCCAAGGCCCATAAAAAGCTCACCGTTTCCAGCCGAAAATAGGGTCCGGTGGAGAGACAAAGGCGGGCGGGCCGCCGATGGACCAGGCGTGACCGGCGTCTGTGGAAATGAAGGGAGGCGCGTGATGGCGGAGACTGTACGAATTCTATCGATCGATGGTGGCGGCATCCGCGGGATCATTCCAGCGATGGTCATCCAGGCCCTGCTCGGGGACGTCGAAGCGCAGGACGCGTTCCATATCATCGCCGGCACATCGACCGGCGGCATCATCGCCTGCGGGCTGGCGAAACCGAATCCCGTCAGCATTCAGAAGATCATCGATCTCTATGTCGATCACGGACACGAGATCTTCAGGAAGCCGGAAAATTTCCTGCACTGGTGGTATGGACCCAGATACCGGCCTACCGCACTTGATAATTACCTGACCTCCGAGCTTGGCAGCACGTATCTTTCGGAGGTCAAGGACGTTGAATTGCTGGTTCCGAGCTATGCTATTCAGCTGCCGAAGGAGAAGCCGCCCGGTAATACCTGCGCGCCGATGTTCTTTCGCAGCTGGCAGGCACGAGGTCTGCAGCTCGATCACGACGCCAACAGCAATGAATATGACTTCAAGCTCGCTTCCATCGCACGCGCGACCTCGGCGGCGCCGACATATTTTCCGCCGGCTACTGTGACCAACAGGGCCGCGCAATCTTTCACCATGATCGACGGCGGAGTTTTCGCTAACAACCCGACGATGTGCGCGATCGTCGAGGCTCGTCGGTTATACGGTTCTGATGACTGCCTGCTTGTCTCGATCGGAACGGGCACCGAGCCAACACGCGTCAACACTTCGGCCGCTGCTCACTATGGAGACTTGGGCTGGGCCTTGCCGATGATCACGATTTTCATGGCCAGCAGCTCACAGACAATTGCTGTCGAAACCGACGAGATGTTCCCGCATTCGCACTGGAGATTCGACGTCTCGCTCGCAACGACTACACCACAAGGCGAGATCGTCAACCGCGACATGGACGATGCTTCGGTCGCGAACATCAAAGCTCTCGTGGATAAAGCGAATGAGCTCATCCATGCCGAGCGTGATCGCATCAAACATCTGGCAAAGGTGCTCGCCGAACCGAAAGCCGAGCTTCAGTCAAAGCCGAGGCGACCACTAAAAAGGTCGCCGCTCTCATCTGCGAACGAGTGGCCCATTGCCTGACCTTCTACCCCGTCTTTGGGCCTGCGCCCCTGCGCCAGCAGCGATATTGATCGCCGACCATAGACGCTGTGGTGTTGCCGGCATGTCGAGCTGCACAATACGCTGCGCGCGCCAGAGCGCGTCGACGATCGCATTCATAACCGCGGGACAGGAGCCTATAGCGCCTGCCTCACCGGCTCCCTTCACGGCCAACGGATTGTGCGTGCAAGGAACATTGCGCGTCTCGAAGGTGATGGCGGCCACCTCGTTGGCCCTCGGAATCGCGTAATCCATCAGGCTTGCGGTCATGAGCTGACCGGAATCCGGATCATAGACGGCGTGTTCCATAAGTGCCTGGCCGATGCCCTGTGCGGTGCCGCCGTGGACCTGACCAGCGAGTAGCAGCGGATTGAGCGTCGCGCCGAAATCGTCCACGACGACGTAGTTGACGATCCGGGTTTCTCCCGTCGCCGGGTCAATCTCAACCTCTGCGATATGGGTGCCGTTGGGATAAGTTGCCTGCGGTGGTGTAAATGCATCGCTGGCGGTAAGACGACTTTCCGCGTCTGGACGCTGCGCCAGCGCAGCAAATGAGATCATTCGATCGGTGCCGGTAACTCGGACAGTGCCGTCGATGATCTCGAGATCATCCGCACCCGCTTCGAGGGCTTCAGCCGCAAGCGCTTTAAGATTTCCGGCAAGTTTTTTCGCCGCGCCGGCGAGCGAGGCGCCGCCGCAGGGGATCGAGCTTGAGCCCCCGGTACCGAGACCACTGGCGATGCGGTCAGTATCACCTTGCACCATGATGACCCGCTCGGGCGGTAAGCCGAGGTGCTCGGCAACGACTTGTGCATAGGCGGTCGCATGACCTTGCCCGGTTGATTGCGAACCGATCAGCAGCGTGGCGGATCCATCAGGTTGGAGTTGCAGAGTCGCCGTCTCCGACCCGGCATTGCCGCACGCCTCAATGTAGGTCGAGAGCCCGATGCCACGCAGCCGGCCCGCCTTCTTCGACAGACGCAGCCGCTTGGCGAACCCGGACCAGTCGGCGAGTTCCTGGGCGCGTTTAAGATGCGCAGCAAAGTTACCTGAATCATAATTCTGGCCGGTCGCGCTCTTAAATGGCATCGCGCCTGGCTTGATGAAGTTGCGCCGCCGCAGCGCGTCGGGTGCAATCCCAACTTCCCGCGCCGCATGGTCAACCAGTCGCTCAATGACGTAAGCCGCCTCTGGTCGTCCAGCGCCGCGATAGGCGTCGACCGGCACAGTATTAGTGTAGACACCGCGCACGCGAACATGACACGTCGAAATATCATAGACGCCGGGTGACAAGACAGCGCCCAGCGTGGGAATAAGCGGCGCGAATTGCGACAGATAGGCGCCCATATTGGCAACGAGATCGACGTCGAGCGCGAGAAAGCGGTGCTTTTCGTCGAGTGCGAGCCGCGCTGTCGTTACGTTGTCACGACCCTGCGCATCACCAAGGAAATGATCGGATCGGTCGGCGATCCACGATACCGGCATTCCCAATTGCTTTGCAGCGACAGCAGCAAGTGCGTATTCGCGGTATGGAAATAACTTGGTCCCGAAACCGCCACCCACATCGGGCGTCATCACTCGCAGCTTTTCGGCAGGGAGTTTGAGAACCTGGAGGAGCACGTCCCGGATCGCGTGCGGTCCCTGGCTCGATAGAGTAAGCGTCAGGCGATCGTCGGTGGCGTCGTAATCAGCCACTGCACCGCGTGTGTCGAGATAATTAGCTACTACACGCTGATTAACGAGCGTCAATGAAATAACTTTGGTTGTCTCTGCAAAGACTCGATCAGTTGCGGCCTTGTCGCCCAGCGAGATGTCAAAGACGACATTATTGTCGTGCTTCGCCCAAACCAGGGCTGCGCCTGGCTCGAGCGCGTCGATCGCGCCGATCACGTGCGGGAGCTGTTCCCAGGTGATGCTGATAGCTTCGGCGGCATCTTTGGCGCGATCGAGCGTATCGGCGACAACAAAAGCAATTGCGTCGCCGACATGGCGCACCTCGTCGCGCGCCAAGACGGCGTAAGGCGGCACTTCGATAACGGTGTTGGGAAGCTCCACGGTGCATGGCAGAAGGCCGAGGTTCTCTGTCTCGGCCCCGGTGAGCACAAGGCGTACGCCCGACATCGCTCTTGCTTTGGCGGCATCGATATGAAGGCGCGCATGCGCATGGGGTGACCGTAAGACAACTGCATGCAGCGTCTCACGCGGTGCTACATCACCGACATAGCGTCCGACGCCGCGCAGCAGCGGATCGTCTTCTTTACGAAGGACCGATTGGCCGAACCCGAATTTCACTGCCTGCATTGCCATTCGCTACGGAGCCAAAAAAATCGCATGCCGAAGTTATGCCAGTTAGGTTAGAGTGGAAATGGCAGTTTGCAATTACGTAGGATGCCTCCAATGACTGTTTCCATGTACACCGTTTCTATTCCAGTCTTCATTCAACACCTGAACGGGCTGAATACTGTTCTCGACAAGGCTGCCACATGGGCAGCCGCTCGCAAAGTGAATGAGACTGATCTATTGAACATGCGGCTATCCCCCGACATGTTCAATTTGGCGCGGCAGGTACGCGCGGCCACCGATCACGCCGCGAACGCGGCGGCGCGCTTGTCTGACAAAGAGCCTTTGAAATTTGCAAACGACGAAACGACAATTCCCCAACTTAAAGATCGGATTGCCAAGACTATGGATTACCTCAAGAGCATCAAGCAGACCGAGATCGACGGCACCGAGACTAAAGACATCACCATCAACTTCCCAAGCGGGCAGACACGGCAATTCACAGGTCAGAGCCTCTTACTTGGCAACAGCTTGCCCAATTTCTACTTCCACACCACAACGGCTTACGACATTGTTCGGCAGTGCGGAGTGGAGATCGGAAAACGGGATTTTATGGGCACATCGCCGACATGAAGAGGCTGCTCGCATCTCGCGGGTTCGGATTGTTTTTTGCCCGTCACGAATACGTTTGGTTTTTAATCGGTATTGGGGAGCGCACTGCATGCGAGCACGTGGGTCGGCAACCTAGATCTCGCTGGGGACGCTTATTTCGGCTGCAGTAAATCAAAAAGGAAGGAAGCATGATCGGGAAGTCGTAATTCGACGAAAATCTTCTTCGCTCCAGGGGCCGAAATCGCCGACGTGGTGATTGAATAGGCTGCTGATGTCAGTTTATGGCCCTGAACCGACTTGCCGCGACGTCCGACTTGAGTCCGTTATTAGGAGCTGAACGGACATGACGACGACGTCCGATGGAGCCGTCTTTAGGTCTCCGACAATCACGGCGCTTTGACGATCTGTTTGCATGCGCGGGGCAAACCGGCCAGCGT
>JBASAH010000423.1:0-24424 GCA_049650505.1 Xanthobacteraceae bacterium | reverse complement strand
TGAATTGGTGCACGTGCCGCTGTGCGAGCGGCGGACGGCAGCCCCGGCCACCTATCTCCTCGCCTCGACGTAGCGCCGGGCCGGGGGCCGGAAGGTTGTTTTTACTCTCAATCGGCGTGGCCGCCGTTCACACGGTTAAAAATTGCGAGGTTGCCAGGCGCGCGCCACGCGCGGACTCATACACCGCAGCAAGTAGCGCCTCTATTCGATCACCTCGTCGGCGAGCGCGAGCAGCTTCGGTGGAATTTCGAGACGCATTGCCTTGGCGGTCTTCAGGTTAATAGCAAGCTCAAATTTCGTGGGTTGCAATACCGGAAGATCGGCAACCTTCTCGCCCTTGAGGACGCGACCGGCGTAGATTCCAGCTTGGCGGTAACCGTCGGCGAGGTTGGGTGCGTAGCTCATAAGACCCCCGGCTAAAACAAATTCTCGCTCGAAGTACATCGCTGGAATTTTGTATCGTGCGGCGAGCGCGACAAGTTGATCCCGATGGCTATTAAGGAAGGGATCGACGGTAACGAGCAAACCACCGGCATGCAGCTGCACCAAGGCGGCAAATGAAGTATCTAGGTCGCCTTCGGTGCTGGCGTTCACAACATGCACCTGTTGCCCCAACTTGCGCGCGGCCTCTTTCACGTCCCGCGACTGAGACTCCGCATCTGGAAAATTGGGATTAACGAGCAGGCCGATTACAGCGTTATTTGAAGCCAGATCACCTAGCAATTCTAGCCGCTTTCCCCCAATACCGCTGAGATAGTTGTTAACGCCAGTCATGTTGCCGCTCGACCAGCCCGATCGCGATCGGGTCAGCGCCGATAGAGAAGACAATCGGAATTGTTGAGGTCGCCCTCTTTGCGGCGACCGCCGCGGGCGTAGTGGTTGCGGCTATCAGTGTGATTTGCTGTCTAACTAGATCGGCGGCTAGTGCTGGCAATCGATCGTATTGTCCCTCCGCCCAACGGTATTCGATCGCCACGTTCCGACCTTCGACGTAGCCGGATTCTTTTAGGCCCTGACGAAACGCAGCTATCAGGCGCTCAAAGTCTCTGGAGGTCCCGCCACTGAGATATCCGATCACTGGCTGTAACGACTGTTGTGCGCGCGCCGCGAGCGGCCATCCAGCTGCAGCGCCGGTTGCCAGTGTTATGAAATCGCGTCGTCTCATTGCCTCCCCTTGGTTAAGGACAAGGCATCGTAGCGGTCAAATTAGCATACTGAGTGGCCTAGGGGGGCGGCTATGGCCGATCTCGCGGCCTCAATCCGCCTCGGATTCCGGCACCGGCACGTTGAAACCATTCAGCGTGATCGAAACCAGACAATACAAGCCGACCAGGAAGATCAATTCGGCCGAGCCGTGCTGCCCGAACGCCTGCACAGCCTGCCGATAATTCAGTTCGGGCAATGTGCCGTGGTGGAGGAGCGAGGAAGCAACATCGTAGGCGACCGCTTCATCATGCGTGAGGTCGCTCGGCCGCTGGCCGGCGACGATGGTGGCAAGTTTGTTGTCAGAAAGTCCGCGGCGCTCGGCCGCAATGACGTGAGCGTAGAGTTCATAGGAGGAATGAAACGTTGCGCCGGTGAGCAGGATCGCCACCTCGCGCACCGTGCGTGGCAACGACGGAGAGACTGAAAGCGCCAAGGTCAGATCCCAGATCGGTTTGCCGATCTTTGGCTCATGCAGCCAAGGATTCCACGGCCCCATCAGCGCGCCATCGTCGGCGATTGTTTCAAAGCCCTGAAAGTACTTTTCGATGCCGGCCCGCATGTCGGCATAGACCGGGCGCTGTTCGGCGCTAAGGTCGGCGGGGGCGATCAAAGGCAAGCGCATGAATTGCTCCTTTTGGGTGAAGGGTGCAGCGATCATCACTTTAATCACGAGACATATTAATCACGCGACATGAAGCCGTCGCTGAGCGTTTGCCGGGGGCTTGCTAAAGGAGGTTGGGGAAAACTGCCATGGTTGCGTTGCGCTCCTAGCAGCAGGCGGCCCATAGTCGATTGCCATGCGAGACATCTTTGCCTGCCGCGAATGTCAGTCGATCTACGAGATCACCCGGGTGAGCGAGCCACCCGTCTTGACGCCGTTTTGCAGAAATTGCGGCTGCAAATTTCCGCCCAATGAGCTCGGCGATTGGCTCGCTTATGAGCGCGCGGAACCGGAATGGACGGTCGACGCCTGGCTGCGCGGCGCACCCGAAATGCCGCCTCACGTCAGCTACGACAAAATCGTGGCATTGAACCCGGCACCGAACCCGCCACTGAACAAATATCAAGCGCCCGGCGAGTTTCAGCCGAGCACGCCCCTGGCGGCGCAAGCGACCATGCCCTCAGCGCGACTGCGAAGGCTCGCGCCATTTGTGGTCCGCACCTGAATTCTGCGCTGAAGCGGCTACAAGACGACCGGCCCACTTGAGCTCACAAGATCGCCAGCTCTTTGACGTTTGCAGGCGCGCGGGAGATTGCGCCTGACCGAGACTGCGGCAGACACAATCCCCGCTCTTGGCTATGATCAGCCGTATGCCGGAAAGTGCTCGGTTCGTCGGCTTCAGCATGAAATCTCCGCGCAGAAGCTTTTTGCATCTGACAGTCGGCGCGGCTGCAGCCGCGCTCGCGCCACGCGGCGCAACGGCGCAGAACTATCCGGCGCGGCCGGTGCGACTGCTGATCGGATTCCCGCCCGGCGGCGGTTCGGACGTCGGCGGGCGCGTCCTTGCCAATCGGCTGTCGGAGGTTTGGGGTCAGCAGGTCGTCGTCGAAAACAAGCCCGGCGCAGGCGGTCATCTCGCCATCGAAGTCGCCGCTCACGCCAATGCGGACGGCTACACGATGATTTGGGTCGGGGGCGCAATTCCGCTCTACGGCTTGATGATCGCGTCGATCAATTACGATCCGGAAGCCGACCTCGCGCCGGTGACGCTGGTCGGCACATATCCGAACATATTGGCCGTGCCGAACGCCTCACCATGGCACTTGGTTGAGGACATGATTGCGGCGGCCAAAGCCAATCCGGGCCACGTCACGTTTTCCTCGCCGGGGGTGGGGACCTCACCCCATCTCACCGGCATGCTGTTCGCACGCATGGCCGGCATCGACATTCGGCACGTGCCTTACCGTGGCGGCGCGCCGGCATTGACAGACCTGATCGCCGGCCATGTCGATTGCATGTTCAATACCGCCGGCACGCTGCTGGCCGCCGTCCGAGCGGGCCAGGTGCGCGGTCTGGCGGTCACGTCGGCCAAGCGGTTTGCCACGGCGCCCGAGCTGCCGACGATCGCCGAATCCGGCGTGCCCGACTTTGACGTGACCTTGTGGTATGCGCTCTACGCGCCGGCAAATACGCCGGCGCAAATCGTGCAGAAAGTCAGTCGCGACGCGACCGCGATACTGAGCGAACCTGCGGTGCGGGCCAGATACGAGCAGCTCGGCGTGCTCAGCGGCGGCTCAACGCCGGCGGAATTGGCGACCAGAGGACGATCCGAAGCCAAGCTGTGGCGTTCGGTCATGGAAGCCGCCGGCATCAAGCCGGAATGAGTTTGGATGGTCTGTCTCGTACATCTCGGTTAAGCTTAGCGGAGATTTCACCGCAAGCGTGGAGCGGCGAAAAAGATTTTTTTAGTCATAGCTGACTGAAATCGGGAGCGCAGTATGCGATTGCGCGACTGCCACAATTTTCATGACTTCCGTGAATTGGCAAGGCGACGGCTGCCGAGCCCGATCTTCGATTACATCGACGGCGGCGCCGACGACGAGGTCACGCTCCGGCAAAATACCGCAAGCTTTGAACGCTGTGACCTTGTGCCCAACATTCTCCGCGGGGTGGAAACGCTCGATATGTCGGTCCGTGTCATGGGCCAGAAGCTGGCAATGCCGGTGTATTGCTCGCCGACTGCGCTGCAGCGCTTGTTTCATCACGAGGGCGAAAAGGCCGTCGGCGCTGCGGCAGCAAGATATGGCACCATGTTCGGCGTATCCTCGCTCGGAACCGTGAGCGTAGAGGAGTTGCGCAAGACTCACCCGACGCCACAGGCTTATCAGTTCTATTTCCACAAAGACCGCGGCCTCAATGACGCGATGCTGCAACGCGCCAAAACCGCCGGCGTTGATGTGATGATGCTGACCGTCGATAGCATCACCGGCGGAAATCGCGAACGCGATCTGCGCACCGGCTTCTCTATTCCGTTTCGATTGACACTGGCTGGAATGCTGCAATTCGCGATCAAGCCGATGTGGGCCGTCAACTACCTCACGCATGAAAAATTTAAGCTGCCTCAATTGGACGAGCACATCGACATGGGCGGGGGCGCCGTGTCGATCGGACGCTATTTCACCGAGATGCTGGACCCGTCGATGAATTGGGACGACGTGGCAAAAATGGTGCGGAATTGGAATGGCCAATTCTGCTTAAAGGGGGTCATGTCGGTTGCGGATGCAAAACGCGCGGCTGAGATAGGTTGCACGGGCATCGTCTTGTCCAATCATGGCGGACGGCAACTGGACGGCTCGCGCACGCCATTCGATCAGCTCGCCGAGGTCGTCCACGCAGTTGGCGACCGAATAGACGTTTTGATGGATGGCGGAGTGCAGCGCGCGACGCACGTGCTCAAAGCGCTTTCGCTCGGCGCCAAGGCCGTCGGCGTTGGACGTTTTTATCTGTTCCCTCTGGCCGCTGCCGGTCAGGCCGGCGTTGAACGGGCCTTAGGCTTGATGCGAGCCGAGATCGAGCGCGGGATGAAGCTGATGGGCTGCGCTTCGATCGCACAGCTCTCGCGCGATAATTTGCGGTTTAGGTAATTGCTTGATCGGGGCGAGAGACGCCGGCGACGACAATGTCGGTCGGGCGCTGCACGCAGCAGTTTGGCGGTATCATATTGACGGAAGCGGTCGGGATCGTTCCGACACCCATTGCGGCGATTTCAATCGCTGCATCGTCAACATCGAAGTCCAAGATCGCCGCATCGGCTTGATCCTGATTAAAACACTTTCGCTCGTCTTTCATAACAATCACACTCCTGCGTGAGGTACAAAACCAAGGTCAAAACCGTGAGATCAAACGGCCAACTCTAAGATCAACGGTCAACAGCCCCCGAAAACTCGCGATGTTTCAGAAGATCGGCTAACATCCGCCCACCATCATACGACTATATCACAATATAGCGCGCAATCCCGTCGCGTGGTCGGCGTTCGATAGTTGATTAACAGCATTTGGTGAACCCATGCAGCGCAAGGTGATGATCTCGTGCGCGGTGACCGGCTCCGCCGATACGCCGGGCCGCAATCCCGCCGTCCCTGTCACGCCCGCGCAGATCGCCGCTTCGGCGATTGCTGCCGCCAAGGCCGGCGCCGCCGTCGTGCATATTCACGTGCGCGATCCAAAAACCACCAAGCCGAGCATGGACGGCGCGCTGTACCGCGAAACCGTCGAGCGGATCAGAGCAAGCGGCAGCGATGTGCTGATCAACCTCACCACTGGGCCCGGCGCCCGTTTCACGCCTGACGACAGCGACCCCTCGAAACCCGGGCCGGAGAGCGTGCTCAAATCGCCGGGGGACCGCGTGCGTCACGTGGTCGAGCTCAAGCCCGACATTTGCAGCCTCGACATGGGCAGCCTGAATATGGGCGACCGCGTCTTCGTCAATACGCCCAAGCACCTCCAAAGCATGGCCGCGGCGATCCAAGAGGCCGGCGTCATGCCCGAACTTGAAGTGTTCGAGACCGGCCATCTGTTGCTCGCCAAGCGCTTCATCGAGAATGGCTACGTCAAACCGCCCGGACTGTTTCAGATTTGCTTGGGCATTTCCTGGGGCCAGCCGGCAACCACCGAGGCGATGACCTATATGCGAAGCTTGCTGCCGCCGGATGCTCCGTGGTTTGCCTTCGGCATCTCGCTGCATCAATTCCCGATGGCGGCGCAGGCCATACTGCTCGGCGGACATCCGCGCGTCGGGCTCGAGGACAACATCTATCTGGAAAAGGGCAAGCTGGCGCCAAGCAACGCGGCGCTGGTGGAGAAGGCGGCGAAGATCATCGAGACGCTGGGCGATCAGGTGGCGACGCCGAAGGAAGCGCGACAGATCCTTGGCTTGTTGCCTGGAGCGGGATGAGATTTTTTCGAAGCGTCATCCCGCTCTATTTTTAATGTTTGAGCATGATCTTGCCCGAAATCCGGTGACCACTTTTCGCGATCATGCTTAACATTTAAACCTCAATCATTCGCTGGAGACCAAACGTCATGGACCTGGGCATTAAGGGATTGCGCGTCATCGTTACCGCTGGCGCCGCCGGCATCGGCCGCGAGGTCGCGCGCACTTTCCTGCGCGAAGGTGCGTTAGTCCAGGTTTGCGATGTCGATCGCGACGCGCTCGCGGCACTGGCAACCAGCGATCCCAAGTTGAAGGCAACGTTGTGCGATGTCGCCGACCGCGACGCCGTCACGCGATTTATCGATGCGGCGGCGGACGCGCTCGGCGGACTCGATTGCCTTATCAACAATGCCGGCATTGCCGGCCCGACCGGCCGCGTCGACGAGATCCCACCCGAAGAGTGGGACCACACGCTGGCGGTGAACATTACCGGCCAGTTCAATTGTGTGCGCGCGGCGCTGCGGCATCTCACTAAAAGCAGCAATCCATCGATCATCAATCTATCCTCGGCGGCCGGCCGCCTCGGTTTTCCGTTGCGCACACCCTATGCCGCCTCGAAATGGGCCGTCGTTGGCTTTACCAAATCGCTCGCGATCGAGCTTGGGCCACTCAAGATTCGCGTCAACGCCATCCAGCCCGGCGCCGTGGAGGGCGATCGCATTCGGCGGGTATTTGCGGCCAAGGCGCAGGTCCGCGGCGTGTCGATGCAAACGGTGGCCGACGAAGCGATGTCGCATGCTTCGATTAAGGAAATGATCGCGCCGCAACAGCTCGCCGATATGATGGTATTTCTTGCTTCGCCGCGCGGACGCACGGTGTCCGGTCAAGCCATCAGCATCTGCGGCGACGTGCAATCGCTGGCCTAGTTTATCTGATCTCAGGAGCGCGGCGCTTCCGTCAGGCCGCTTCCGGCTCTGTCTCCGCCGTTTGGCTTTGCGGATCGATCAAGCTCGCCAGTACCGTCGGGTCTTCGGCCGTGAACACCGTCATCGGCTCGACCCGGCCGCGGATTTCAACCCGATGCCGCTTGAGCGTATCGAGAGCGATGCCAGCGGTGCTGGCGACCTCCTGCGAGATCACGGCGCGGCATTCCAAGGTTTTGGTCATATCCTGCAGCCGTGCCGCGACGTTCACGGCGTCGCCGAGCGCGGTGAATATGGTGTGGTCGCGAAAGCCGATGTCGCCGACGATCACTTCGCCGGCGTGAATGCCGATGCCGTATTGGATCGGATCGCGCACTTCGGTCACGAACTGGTGATTAAGATAAGCAACGTTTGACGCAACGAGCGCGGCGGCGCGCAAAGCCTGCCGGCAGGCGGTCGCCCGATCGACATCGAGGCCGAACAAGGCGAGCACTCCGTCGCCGACGAACTGATTGGGTTGCCCGCCGGCGTCGGTCACCGCCTGCGAGGCGGCGTCGACAAATCGATTGATCAGAAAAACAATGTCGAACGGCAGCCGCTCCTCGCTGAGCTTGGTCGAGCCACGCATATCGACGAACATGCTGACCACGTATCGCTCCTCGCCGATATTGATACGGCGGCGATTACGCACGAAGTCGACGCCGATATGGGCCGGCAAGACCGGTATGACGGCGACGTCGGTCTGTGGCCGCAACTGACAAGCGAGCCTGATCGAGGGATCGCCGGCGCCGACGCGGTTCAACACGAAAGCTTCACGGCGCGAAGGACGCGGCAGAGCGGTGCGGTCGCTGACAACGCGAACGCGGCATGTCGAGCAGCGTGCCCGGCCGCCACAGACGCTGGCGTGCGGGACCTTGAACCGCAAGCTCGCTTCCAAGATGCTCAAGCCCTTCGGTACGCGGACCTGTTTGTCCGGATAGGAAACCGTGACCATGCCGCGCCGACGCTCGCGCAGGCTGCGCACGCCGCGCGCCACGAATACCAGCGCCAGCGCGGCGGCATAGCCGATCGGAAAGTAAAACAGCGTGATCTCGTCAACAACGGCGCGCTGCGGCGGTGGCATCGGTTTGATGTGCTGGGCGCGCCACTGCGGATCCTTGACCAGCACCGTCACTTCCTCGGCGCCATGATGCGCGCCGATCATCGCCAGCGGCGGCAGCAAAACCGCGATGGCGAGCAGGATCGGCGCCGCCCATTTGAAAAACGGTTTCAGCCGCAGCCAGAAATAGAGCCCGATGCAGCCGTGCGTCCACGCGATCGTTAAGAGCGCGAACTGCACCGCGATCATGTGCGGCCTTAAGACCCAGTAGGCAAAGAGCGGCGCCGCGTAATTGACTGGGTCGCGCCCGAACACCCATCCGGCCACCCTTACAACGCCAAAGTGACTGGCAAGCCAGAGCGGTATGCTCAAGCCCAACAAAAGCTGGGTGAGTTCCGCGATCGTGTAGCGAAAATGGCGGCGCTGATAGAGCGCCCATAGGCCGAGCGAGAAATGGATAGCGGCGGCGATATAGAGCGTCACGTTGACGACAGGAATGCGCCACCACCAGATGTGAAACGTCAGCCAGGTTTCCATCAACGCATAGGAAACATTGCCGAGGGCGTGATTGAAGAAATGCGAGAAAATATACGAGAACATCACGAGGCCGCAGGCGAGGCGCACCTGCCGAACGCCGATGCCGCGCAGCCAATTGGTAATTCGCGCCGCTGGGTCTGTTGCGGGCGAGCGCACGTCGACGATTGCTGGTGCTAGTACCGACATGAGATGAACAGCTTTACAGGTCGAATTGCCTAAGCGATAGCGCGATCTGCAAGCGCTCCAGCGTCAAATCGCTGCCGATCGCTCAGTGATAGCGCCAATTAGGCTGTAACCGTGCCGGCAATAGCAATTGGCCACAAGCCCTGGTGTGAAAAACCCGTCAAAAAAGCGTTGAAAGCGATGGCGCTTGCAGCGCCCTGCCCCGCTCAGCGGCCCAGCCTATTAATGCGCTGGCTTCGGCGGTTCTTTCTTCGGCCGCGTAAGAATACAGCCGCACGGTATGAGCGCGAGTATCGCAATAAAAATTAGCGAAAGCGCAATGTTAGTGAAGGTCACGGCGTCCTCCCATGCTCAAAGGGCATTTTCTAGTGATCGTCGGCCCGACATTCTTATCCCCTGCTTGTCTCACGCCAAATTCATGGCGCCGCAGGCACGGTTCGCAGGTAAGTCACGATCGCGTCGAGGTCATCCGGAGCGAGCGTCGCATAATAACGGTAGCCCATCGGCGGCTTCAGCTTGCTGCCGTCGCGGCTGACGCCTTCGATGATCGCACGCTTGATTTCATCGTCGGTCCAGCCGCCGATACCCTTGTCCTTGCTTGAAGTGATATTACGCGACACCGAGACGCCCCAAGGCCCGGGGAATTCGAAACCGCCGGTGCCGAGCTTGGTTTCGAACTCGCGCCCGCGCGGACCCATGGGTGTGTGACACTCCAGGCAGTGCGCGATGGTGACAAGGTAGAAACCCTTCTTCAGTTTGTCGCTCAGTATGGCGTCTGTGAACGGCTTGTCGCCGCCGGGTGGGATCGGATGTCCCTGCGCCATCTTGTAGACCGGATCCGGCACCGTGTTCGCGATCGGCTTGATCGTGTGCAAATAGGCGATCACGGCGTCGAGATCGCGGTCGGTCATGATCTCATAGAATCCACTCGGCATGATCATCGCGACCGGCACGCCATTGCGCTTGATGCCTTTACGCATCAACTCCTTGAGCTCGGCGTCGGTGTAATTGCCGATGCCGGTTTCCTTGTCCGACGTGATGTTCGGCGCAGTTACCTTAAATGGCGGCTCGTCCCAGCTGAGGCCGCCGGAAAATGCCTTCTCCATAATATCGCCGGTCGGGCCCTTCGGGCTATGACAATTGCCGCAGGTGAGAATGCCGTTGACGAGATAATCGCCGCGCCTCACCAAGTCGGATTGCGCCTTCGCGCTGCCGGACATGGTTACGGATATCGCGGCTAGCGCGATGGTCAATGCTATTAAGCGAAGCAAAGCTTCCCCCCTGTTTGCTCGGCCAGACCCAGCAAGCTTACGACGAAACGCGCGGAACAAACAGGGAAGCGGCTCGGTTTCCTTCTCGAATTCCTTGGCGACTATCTTCGCGGGCACGCGGCGCGGCATCGGGCAAAAACGGATAGTGGATATGAAGAGACTCACGCTTTTCGCTGCGCTGCTCTTTTCCGCCTTGGCCGTCTTGGCCGCCTCACCTGCTGTTGCGCAACGCGCTACGTCGAACGGCCAGTCACAATCGGCGACCCAAGGCGTGCTGTCAGCGCCCACGCCAGCCCCGAGCCAAGGTCCAACGACCGGCGTTTTCTGCATCGAGGAAATGACGGCGAGGTTTTGCAACGTCGTCACCGGGCCTAACACGAACGGCTATGGCGCAAGGGGCGCCTCCGGATCGAGCGGCGCCTCCGGATCGAGCGGCGGGTCCGGATTGAGCGGCGGCGGGAGCCCGTCGTCGATCCCGCCCTGTCCGGCGCAACCGCCATTCAACGAATTGTGCAACTGAGCAAAACAAACCGCGGCTCCAGTATCACTGATGTGCCTTCTTGCGCGGCCGGCTTGCGCACGTATCTAGCAAGCAACAAAGCAAAACCGCCCGAGCATCATTGCCATGTCCATCCGCCCTGTTAAACGCATCGTGCAGTCCAAGCCCACCATCGAAGGCGCCGGCGTAAAGTTGCACCGCGCCTTCGGATTCGGCGACACCGACGAGACCGATCCGTTCCTTTTGCTCGATGATTTCCGCAACGACCGGCCCCAGGATTATCGCGCCGGTTTTCCGTGGCATCCGCACCGCGGCATCGAGACCATCACTTACGTTCTTGCCGGCAGCGTCGAGCACGGCGACAGCCTTGGCAATCGCGGCACACTCGGCGCCGGCGACATTCAATGGATGACCGCGGGCCGTGGCATCATGCATCAGGAGATGCCGCAAGGCGATACGCAGGGCCGCATGCACGGCTTTCAGCTATGGGCCAACCTGCCGTCGTCGCTCAAGATGACGGCGCCGCGCTACCAAGACGTCAAGGCTGCCGAGATCCCCGAGGTCGTCGATGACGATGGCGTGCGGGTGCGCGTCGTGTGCGGCGAATTCTGGGGCAAGAAAGGTCCCGTCGACGGTGTCGTCGCCGATCCGCGTTATCTCGACGTATTCGTGCCGGCTGGTCAGCGCAAAAGGCTCAAGGTCGAAGTCGAGCGGCACGCTTTTGCCTATATATTCGAAGGCGACGGCCGTTTTGCCTATTCTTCGAAACCGCTTGGCGTCCTTGCCGAGAAACAAGTCGACGGCGAGGAGCTGCTCGTCCGCGAGCCGGTTAGCGACCGTTCGCTGGTGCTGTTTGATCGCGGCGACGAGATTGACGTGCAGGCTGGTGAGCGCGGCATTCGCTTCTTGTTGGTGTCCGGCAAGCCGATCGAGGAACCGGTCGCCTGGTATGGACCGATCGTAATGAATACGCGGGCCGAACTGGAGCAGGCGATCGCTGAGCTGCGCAACGGTAGCTTTATCAGGAGTTAAGGTGCGAACGGAGTTTCGAAACGGCAACTGCCGCAAAGCGCAATCCGCCGTTTGGCTACACCACCTTTTCCCGCACCGCCGCCGGGGGCGCGTGCTCGTCCTGGGCGCGCTGATGCACGGGCTTGCGCGCGCGCGTCAAATTGTAAGCGCTGTTGACCAAGGCAACGTGTGAAAAGGCTTGCGGAAAATTGCCGATAAGCCGCTTTGAGCTTGGATCATATTCCTCGCTCAATAGACCGACCTCGTTGCACAGCCCGACCAGCCGGCGAAACAGGTTTTCCGCCTCTTCGAGCCGCTCCTGCAGGATGTAGACGTCGACCAGCCAGAAGCTGCAGGCCAGGAACGCGCCCTCGCCCGGCGGCAGCGCGTCTTCGACCTGCTCGGTGCTGTAGCGCATGACAAGGCCGTTGCGGAAAAGTCCGCGCTCGATCGCGGCGATGGTCCCGGTGATGCGGGGGTCGGTCACCGGCAAGAAACCAACGGTCGGCAGCAGCAACAGGCTGGCGTCAAGCTGGTTGGAATCGTAGGCCTGCACGAATGTGCCGAGTTTCTTGTCATAGCCGCGCGCGCAAACATCATCGCAAATTTCCTCGCGCAATTTGCGCCACGCTTCGATCGGCCCTTCGAGTCCGAAAGTCTCCGCGCTCTTGATCGCGCGATCGAAAGCGACCCAGGCCATCACCTTGGAATAGGTGAAATGCTGCGGCTGGCCGCGCATTTCCCAAATTCCCTGATCGGGCTTGCGCCAAATACGCGTTAAATGTTCGAGAAACTTGATTTGCGCATCCCATCCAGATTCATTGGTGGTCAATCCGCCGCGCCGCGCCTGATGGTACACGTCCATGATCTCGCCGAACATGTCGAGCTGGAGCTGGGTATGCGCGGCATTGCCGATACGCACCGGCGCCGATCCCTCATAGCCCGGCAACCAATCGACGATCCATTCGGACAGCCGACGCTCGCCGGCGATGCCGTACATGATCTGCAACTGCTCGGGGCTGCCGGCGACCGCGCGTAAGAGCCATTCGCGCCACGCCTCCGCCTCCTCGTAATAGCCGGCATGCATGGCGCCGAGCAGCGTCAGCGTCGCATCGCGTAACCAGCAAAACCGATAGTCCCAATTGCGCTGGCCGCCGATCCGCTCCGGCAGCGAGGTGGTCGGCGCGGCGACCATGCCGCCAGTGGGCGCATATGTGAGCGCCTTGAGCGTGATCATCGAGCGTCGCACGGCATCGGACCATTCGCCGGCCGGCCGGCATTTCGCGGTCCAGTCCTTCCAGAATTTTTCGGTCGCTTCCAGAGAAGCGGTGGGATCGTGCGCAAGCGGAAGAGGCCGATGCGAGCGCGCATAGGTCAAGACCAGCGGAATGGTCTCGCCTCGTGTCACGGTGAACTCGCCAACCGTGGTCATGTTCTTGCCTTTGACATGCACCGGCGTATGGAGCAGCACCATGTCGGGCCCGGCAATGGCGCGCAGCACGCCGTTTTCGAGACGCGTCACCCACGGCACGATCATGCCGTAGCCGAATCGCAGAATGAGTTCGGTGTGCATGCGAACCCTGCCACGGGTGCCGTGGACCAGCCGCACGATCTCGGAGCGCTCGCCGTGGAACGGCATAAAATCGACCAGGATCGCCGCGCCGTCCGCCGTCTCGAAACACGTCTCGAGGATCAGAGTATTCGGCCGATAATGCCGCGTGATGCGGGCTTTATCGCGCGGCGCGACCAGCCAGCGACCATGATCGCGAGTGCCGAGCAGCGCCGCAAAGCACGCCTCCGAATCGAACCGCGGCCAGCACAGCCAGTCGATCGAGCCTTCGCGCGATACCAGCGCGGCGCTGCGGCAATCGCCGATCATTGCGTAATCTTCGATGGGAGTGGACATGTTGTCCTCGATCGCTCGGCGATGATTGCGCTTAAGAAAAATCAACCACGACTTTGATGTCGCCGCGCTGCTGCACGAGTGCCTGCGTCCATTGCTCGACCGGAACGCGGCGCGTGATCAGGCTGTCGAGCCAGCGCTGATCGGCGCGCTTAAGCGCAATCACCGCGTCCTCGTAATGCTGCCGGTTGGCGTTGACCGCACCGAACACGGCGTCGTTGTCGAGCACCATGGTGCGATTAACTCCTCCGATATCGAGATCAAGATCGTGACCTGGCACCGAGACGCCGAGCAGGCAGACGATGCCCGCCGCAGCGGTGCGCCCGAACGCGTCGCGCACGACACTCGGCACACCGGTACATTCCATCAGAATATCTGGCTTCAGAATAGACAGGTCGGCGAGCTCGCCGACGTGAAACGTCGCGCCGAGACCCTGCACGATTTCGCGTTTCGGTCCCCTTTCATTGTGGTCGAGCACATGCACGTCGAGGCCACGCTGTGCGCCTATCATTGCGGCGAGCAAACCGATTGGCCCGGCGCCAGTGACCAGAAGCGTTTTCGGCGACCAGACGCGCGAGCGCCGTCCGATCCTCTCGGTGTGGTCCCAGGCCTTGGCGACGATGCTGGTCGGCTCGACCAGCACGCCGCTCAAACCGAGCGAGGGATCGAGCTTGACCAAGAACTCGGGTTCGACGCGGAAAAATTCCGAGCCGTAACCGTCGCGCTCCTTGATGCCGCGTTCGGTGTAGCGGCCGTTGCGGCACATATCCCATTCGCCGGCGGCGCAGCACGGACATGGCACCGGATCCGGACGGCGCACGATGCCGACGACGAGATCGCCCGGTTTGAATTCGGAGTTCGCGGGCGCCGCTTCGACGGTGCCAAGGGATTCGTGCCCGATGATAAAGCGTTTGCGGCCGGCCGGAGCCCAGCCATAGAGGCCGGCGACAATCTCCCGATCGGTGCCACAGACCCCGAGAGTCAGAGTGCGCACCAACACGGACCCGTCAGATTCCGGCGGCTCCGCGACGTCTTCGACTCCCGCTGAATCTGCAACGCCTGGCGCAATGGTGAGCGCGCGCATGCTTTCAACCCCGCAAGAATATGCGCAACCGCGATTTTGCAGCGCGCCGCCGCGCCCGCGCGCCCCCGATGAAACGCCCGTTCTGGAACAAAGTTCCGGGCAGCGGAACTGCTGCGCACGCGGGGGGTTACATTGGGTTACGGCGTAGCCAACGCAAAAGGCGCAACGCCATCCTCAAGTTGAAGGTCGCATCGATCCCCGCAGCAAAATTCAGCAGCACGACACGGCAACAGCACATGACGATGCTCGGACAGAAATATTGGGCCATCGCGGAAGGCTATATTCCATCGCAAAGCTCGTTCTCCGATCCGGCGCTGATCTCGCATGAGACCGCCTGCATTCTCAACGCGGGTGACGTAGCCGCGCACGTCCGCATCACCGGGTTCTTCGCCGATCGCGATCCGGTCGGCCCTTACCTTGTCACTGTCGAGCCGCGCCGCACGTTGCACCTGCGCTTCAATGATCTCGACCGGCCCGCACCGATCCCGCGCGACACACCATATTCCTCCGTGTTCGAATCCGATGCGCCGATTGTCGTGCAGCACACCCGATTGGATTCCCGGCGTGCCGAGGTGAGTTTGCTCTCGACCATCGCCTATGCCGAGGCGTCGCCGCGTTAGAGCATGATCCGAAAAGTGGAAACCGGTTTTCCGCCTGCGCGAAGCCCTTAGCAACCACTTGTACTTTCGTTTGATGCTTGGGCGGGCGAAGGCAGGTCGGAAAGATCATGCTCAAATAATGAGCTAAAGCGAAATGGCGATTCTACCTAAACCATTTCGCATTAGCGCATCGATCACTGGTGGTGCGCAGAGATACCGTCAATTAGGGCGGCGATTTGAGCGCCCTCGGGTGCAGCACATCACAAATCGGGAACAAAATTCTGCCATCCGGGTTAAAGGACCACCTGGAGGTGTCCCCGTGAGCGTTGTGGTGGTGTCGAACCGCGTCGCGCGGGCAAAACCCGATGAGCCGTTGGCGGGCGGTTTGGCTGCGGCTCTTCTGCCGATGGTCAGGGATTCCGGCGCGATCTGGGTCGGATCGAGCGGACAGAGCAGCAGCGACGCTTCGCAGGCGCGCGGTTCGTTCGCGCGCATCGAGGCCCTTGGCACCGGCGCGCTGGCGACGGTCGATATGCCGGCCAAGCATTATCGCGGCTTTTACGAGGGTTTCGCCAACTCGGCATTGTGGCCGGCATTGCACTCGCGCGCCGACCTTATTCATGTCAGCGCCGACGATTACGCCTCCTATCGCGAGGTCAATGCATTTATGGCGAAGGCGCTGTTACGCTTCAATACGCCCGAAACCCTGTTTTGGATCCAGGACTATCATTTTCTGACGCTGGGCGCGGATCTGCGCCGCCTCGGCATCGAACGTCCGCTCGGCTTTTTTCTGCACACGCCGTGGGCAGACCGCCGCACCATCACCGCCGTGCCGCATCACGCCGAAATCGTGCAGGCGATGCTCGCTTACGACCTCATCGGTTTTCAGACCGTGGAGGATCGGCAGAATTTCGAAGACTATTTGCAGACCGAACTCGGCTTCAACGTCGTCGATGGCACTGTCGCCTCGGACTGGGGATTGACCCAGCTCGCGACTTTCCCGATCGGAATCGATGTCGACGAATTTGCCGCGCGCGCAACCAAGGCAATGGGCCGTCTCGAAGTTACGCGCTTAAGGGAAAGCCTGCGCGGCGCCAAGCTCGTGCTCGGAGTCGATCGCCTGGATTATTCGAAAGGCCTCGCCAACAGGATGCGCGCCTTCGATCGCATGCTTGAGCTCGAGCCGGGTTTCAAGCGCGCGGTTTCATTGCTGCAGGTCGCCGTTCCATCCCGCGGCAACATCAAAGTCTACCGTGAGCTCAAGGCCGAGCTAGCCGCTCTGGTCGGCGAGGTGAACGGCCGGCATGGCGAAGTAGACTGGATGCCGATCCGGTATCTTAACAAGGGATTTTCGCAGCTGACGCTCGCCGGTTTTTATCGCGTGGCGAGCGTCGGTCTGGTCACGCCGTTGCATGACGGGATGAACTTGGTGGCCAAGGAATATGTCGCCGCGCAGAACCCGCTCGACCCGGGCGTGCTGGTGCTCTCGTCCTTTGCCGGCGCGGCCAAAGAGCTCGATACGGCGGTCCTGATCAATCCGCACGACGTTGACGGTATGGCGCGGCAGCTAGTCGTAGCGCTGCATATGCGCGTCGAAGAACGGCGCGAACGCTGGCAGGCCATGGTGCGCAAGCTCAAAGCGTCATCCGTGCAAAATTGGTTCTCCGATTTCCTTCATACCCTTGCCGACATCCGCCGCACGCCGCTCCAGGCGGCGACGCGGCCAATCGTTCTGCAACTGGCAAGCCGCAAAGCCGCCAGCTGAAACACAGGTGCCGCCACAACAAAGTATTTACCGTATGTCGCCATAGTTCCCGCCAAATCGGTGCGGGGGGCCGCGTGGAGAGTGCGATGTCGGCTTCATTGAGGATCGACGGATTGGCGATCGCCAGACTGGCGCGCGATATCCAGCTTCAGCGGACGGCATCCAAGCTGCGCCGCCTTGCTGCCGGCGCCGCGGTAATCGCGGGACTGGGCATTGCCCTACCGGTAACTGCGCAGGGCGCAAAGATCGTCCCCCAAGACCCTTCCCACCCGCACGTCTATCTGATGCGCGGCCTGATGAATATTTTCTCTCTTGGCATGGACCAGCTTGCCACCCAGGTGGCCGGCAACGGCATCGAAGCGACTGTTTATAACCATTCGGTCGCCGAGACGGTGGTGCAGACAATTGCCCAGAAATACCGCGGCGGCGACCACGGGCCTTATATTCTAGTCGGCCATTCACTCGGCGCCGACGCGGTGATGACGATGGCGGCACAACTGAATCTGCAACGTGTACCCGTGGCGCTGGTCGTGCCGTTCGACGGCACCGCATCTTACGCCGCCCCCGGCAATGTTTCCTGCGTGCTCAATCTGACGCAGCGGAGATATGCCTATGTGCAGGCGGGCGCGGGCTTTCATGGCAAGCTGTCGAATGTCGATGTCTCGAGCGATACCAGTGTCGATCATTTCACCATCGATAAATCACCGCGATTGCAGGGCATAGCTCTGACCGCGATCTTGCAAGCGGCGCATGGGCAGTCGTGCCGGCCGGTCGGCGGCCCGCCGACGGTGGCGCGGGCCAAGGAGCCGCAAGTAGCTAAGGAGATCGCGCCCAAGGAGATTGCGCCGAAGGAGAGCGCATCCAAAGAGGCGGCGCCAAACAAGAGCATCTCGCCAAACAAGAGCATCTCGGCAAGCAAGACTACCTCGTCAAACAAGAGCGCTCCGCCGAATAACAGCGCTGCACCCGCCAATAGCGCTGCGCCGGCCAAGAGCGCCGCGCCAGCCAACAGCGCCGCGCCAGCCAACAGCGGCACGCCAGCCAAAAGCGCGTCGCCGATAGTGAGTTCGGGTTCGCAGGGCTAAGCGAACGGACCCAGATCAGCAGCGCACCACTTACGACCCGTGCAGTTGCAGGAAAGAACTATCTTCTAAACATCGCGCGCGTCTTGGCTTTGATCGAGCGCGTCGCCTGCAATCCCGCAGCGCGTGCCGCCTGCTGCAAGCCGCGGCGGATCTCGTCCCGCTTCTCGTGAATCGACGCAATCACCGGACCGGTCGGCAGTCCGAGACCAACCAGCGCGGCTTCGGAGAGTTGCAAGCTGGCTTCGATCGCTTCCGGCACCGCATCGGTGGCGCCGAGGCGATAGAGATGCCGTGCATGATCGGCATCGCGCGCCCGTGAAACAATCAGCACATCCGGCCGCATGGCGCGTACATGCTCGACCACCAGATCGATCAGCTCGCCGGCATGGATGGTGATAATGACGCCGGCGGCGCTGGCTAAGCCGCAAATTTCGAGAAACTTCGGATCGGCGGCGTCGCCATAATAAACGTCGTGGCCATCGCGGCGGTCGCGGGTCACCGTCGAAGCATCGAAATCGGCGGCGATATAGGGAATGCCATGCTCATTCAGCAGTCCGCATACCACTTTGCCGACACGGCCATAGCCGACGACGATCGCGTGGCTCGGCCGAACGCTCGGCCGAGCCGTCAATTCCGGTGGCGCAGCGGCGGAGCGCAAGCGAGATGCGAAGTGCCGCGCGACAAAGGACAATAGCGGTATCAATGCCATGGTCACCGAAGTGACGGTGAGTACAAAAGTGGCTGTGGCGGAATCGATCAGATGTAATTGCGACGTCATGGCAATGCTAACGAAAGCGAATTCGCCGCCCGCCCCGAGCAGGAGCCCCGTTTCGACGGCGACCGGCCATGACACACGGAACAGTTTGGCGAGACCGACGATGACAAGCGATTTAAGCGCAATCAGTCCGAACACGCCGCCGGCCAGCGACAGCGGCTCGTGCAACAATTCGCGCACGTCGATGTCCATGCCGACGGTGAAGAAGAAAATTCCGAGCAACAGGCCCTTGAACGGATCAATGGTCGCTTCAACGGCGCGGCGGTATTCGGTCTCGGCGAGCAGAAGCCCTGCAACGAAGGCGCCCAGTACCATCGACAGGCCGGCCTGATTGGTGATGACGCCGGCGGCGATGACGACGAACAGCGCAGTCGCGATGAAAAGGTCGCGCGAGCGCGTGGAGGCGACCAGCCGGAATAGCGGCTGCAGCAGAAAGCGGCCGAAAATGATGATAACGGCAAGCGCGATGGCTGCCTGCATAACCGCGTTGCCGACGCTGGCAAGCACCGAGCCTTGCGGACCGGCCGCGAGCAGCGCAATGAAGATGAGGAGGGGAATGACCGCGATGTCCTGCGCCAGCAGCACAGCGAAGCTTGTCCGTCCGACATTCGTCTTCAGGCGCTCCTGCTTCGATAACAGTTCGAGGACGATCGCGGTGGAAGACAGCGACAGGCTCGCCCCGAGAATGATCGCTTCCGACGGCGTCTTGCCGAAATAGACGGCGAGCGCGGCGAGCAGCACCGTCGTGATCAGAACCTGCAATCCGCCAAGCCCGAATACCAGGCGCCGCATCGTCATCAGCCGGTGCAGCGACATTTCGAGGCCGATTAGGAACAACAGAAAAACAACGCCGAGTTCGGCGATGCCGGCGACGTCCCGGGCGTCGCTCACGGTGAACCAGAACAGCGCCGGAAAGGACTCGATCAGCGAACCCAGCCCAAGTGGCCCCAATAGCGCCCCGGCAGCCAGATAGCCGAGCACCGGGCTAAAACCGAGCCGGCTGAGGATCGGCACAACAATGCCCGCGGTGCCGAGCACGACGAGCGCGTCGCTATAAGCCGCCACATTAATGGTCGAGGCCACGAACACCTCCGGCTCGTCCGGTCGCCGAATCCAATGTGATGCAAATCATAATTGATCCAATCGCGGTCGTTTCTGTGACGATCTCGCCGCCGTTTCTAAGGCCAACGCCTTAGTTCTCGCCGCGTAAAAGTGTGATCGTTTCGCCACATCGCGATAAAAATCCGTTCGCGCTTGCCGCAAAAGCAGAAACTGCCGCCTGATCCGCGTCAATGGCTTTGATTTGCTTTTTGATACGGTTGGCGCAATCCCGTCTTTGTGCGCTACTATAATGATGCGTCGGGGTAGCGCGTGGACCGTTCGGAAAACATTCCATCCACGGCAACTACGGGCTTGGGGGTCGACGTTCTCGTGGCAACCGGCATAAAACGGGCAGGTCCGGGCTTTATCGCGGACGTCGCCGGTTCGGTGGCGCTTCTGATCGCGCTCACGGTCGGCTGTTTCGGTCAGGGCGCGTCCGATTTCACCAAGACCATCGATCCGCTGTTTGCGGGCGTGCTGGCCCATCCAGGCAATCTCGGCAATACGATTCAATATGCTGCGGCATCGGCGAATCGCGGCGATATCGAATCGGCGATCAGCGCTTACGAACAGCTTCGCTTCTATAATCCCAGGCTTGCCGTAACACGCTTTCAGCTCGGCGTGCTCTATTATCAGCTTGGCTCCTACGACCAGGCGCGCGGTTATCTACAAACGGCGCTGCAGATGCCGGGCGTCACGCCCGAGCTTCGCCAGAACATTGAGGACCTGCTCGAGCTGGTCGATAAAAAGCTTCGGCCCGATCAATTCTCGGGTTTCGCGCAGACCGGATTGCGTTATCAGAGCAATGCCAGCCTCGGCGCCGGAGCGCAGACAGTTCTTGCCTCCGGCGCAACTCTCAACAGCCGTTTCGTTGCCCGGCCGGACTGGAATTGGTTCGGCACCGCCGGAATCAATTATGTCCACGACTTCGAAACGCAGACCGGCGAGACCTTCGAAGCCTCGGAAAGCACGCCACCCGGTGGCTCGACGATCAAGCTCACAGTCGGCGCCCGTGTCGTACACAAGGAACGCATCCACACCTCGCCGACCGGATCGGTGCAGCTTTTGTTTGTCGATCAAAGTACGCTGAATATCGCGCCGAACACCAATCTGCTGATTGACGAATTCGTCTACGATCCGGCATCCGGCAACGGCCACATGCTCACCAAGCGCACCCACGGTACCCTGCAATATATCGGCGGTAAACTAAGCCATGAGGGCGCTGTCACGATCGCCACACCGGCGGCGGCGATCGGCATCCGCGGCGGCATCGGCACCGTCGAGCACAGCACGACGACCGGAACACAAGCCTTCAATCAGAACGGCTGGATGACCATCACCAATGGAGCCGGCACTATCGGCACCCGACCCGGTTTTATAGTGACGATCATGAACTGGAACACGCCGCCGGGGCCGCCGGAGCACATTACGCAGGAGCGGGTCATCCATTACATCGAATATTTGTCCAGTAAGTTCACCCAGGACGGCGGCGTGCCGGGCCTGAAACATCTCGACACGGCCAATTTTGCCTGCGGGACCTACTCGACGACACCCTGCCCCAAACCGCCATGGCTGCCGACCAACACGGGCGAGAATGACGCCTTGCAGATCATCATTCAATCGACGCAGCGAGCGACACAACCGACACCGCCGCCGCGGATAGAGACGGACTCTTTCGTGCGGCCGCGCTGAAGGGGTTCGATCGCGAAGTGGGTCAAAAGTTGCTGGTCTACCGCCGTTGACGCGCCGAAGAAGTTTTCGCAGCATCCGGGCACTGCTGCCAACTTGATCAAAAACGGATCGCGCGTTGCATGACCGACACGACCATCACGGCCATTCGCACCACCATGCTGCGCGTACCGTGGCCACAGACGCCATGGCTCAAGGGCCACGCCTTCGGCCCAATGCGCGAGTTTCTGGTGCTCGATGTCGAGACGCGCGGCGGCATCGCCGGGATGGGCTATTTGTTTTTGTTCCGCCCGGCAATGCGCACCGTCGCGACCTGCCTGGAAGAATGCGTAATCCCGCGGGTGCTCGGTAAAGACGCGAGCGCAGTCGAGGCGATCTGGCAGGATCTGTGGTGCGCCACCGTCACCTATGGCCGCGCCGGAATCGCCGTGATGGCGATGTCGGTTCTCGATATCGCGCTGTGGGATGTGCTCGGCAAGCGCGCTAATCTGCCGCTGCATCGGCTGTGGGGTCATTACCGCGGGCAATTGCCGGCCTATGGCAGCGGCTGCTTTCGCGGTAGCGGCGGCGACGGCATGATCGCAAAAGCGCTGCACTACAAGGAGCGCGGCTACAAAGCGATCAAGATGCAGGTCGCTCACACTGCCGATCTGGCAACCGATCTCGACAATGTACGGCGGATGCGCGAAGCGCTCGGACCCGACATCGACATCATGATTGACGTCAATATGGGCTGGACCGCCGACATCGCCATTGCGATGGGCCGCAAGTTCCAGGATTATAATGTCTATTGGCTGGAAGAGCCGGTGGTGCCGGACGATTTCGCCGGCTATTTGCGCATCGCCGAGGCGCTCGATCTGCGCGTGGTCGGTGGCGAGACGCATTTCACGCGCTTCGATCTCAAGCCATTTTTCGAAAATCCGCGGCTGCCGATCCTGCAGCCCGATCCGATGCGCGGCGGGCTGACCGAACTGCGTAAGATCGCGACCGTTGCCGACACCTGGGGTATGACGATCGCGCCGCATCTGTTTCCGGAATTGAATATCCAGCTGCTCGCCTCAATTCCGAATGGAGTGTGGATCGAGGATATGGGGCTCGCCGAGGATCTGTGGGTCGATCCGGTGCCGGTTGCGAATGGATCGATCACCGTACCGGAACGGCCCGGCCATGGGCTTGCCTTCAGGCCAGAAATCTTGCGCGATTGCGCGGTGAATAATTGAGACAAGCCCAGGCTATTTGCCTGCCCGGCCTGTATGTCATCGAACATTTTTGCGGCTCCGGCGTTCCAGAATTGTCCTTCTGTCACGAACTGGACATTCGTATTTGCAGCAGCGAATATTATGCGTCAGTTTCTAGGGCTCTCGACATTGCCGATTGCCCGCACTTGGCCGATCGTCAGTACTTGGCCGATTGCATGTATTTGCCAGTCCAGCGTGCCGAGCGGATGTCCGGAGACCAGCCATGCTGACGACCCCGCTTTGCGATCTGTTCGGCATCGACGTGCCGATCATTTTGGCGCCGATGGGAACCTGCACGTCCGCTGAGTTGGCGGCCGCGGTCTCCAATGCCGGCGGACTGGGCGGCATTGGGACGCTGTTCCGTAGTTTCGCGGCGATCAAGCGCGATATCGACGTGGCGAAGACGCTGACGCAGTCTCCCTTCGCGATCAATCACATTCCGCAGACGCTCGACGCCGAGGCGTTTCGCTATACGCTGGCGGCGCGGCCGGCGGTGATCTCATTTACCCTTGCCGATCCGGGCGATCTGGCGCGTGCGGCCCACGATGCCGGTGCGCGTGTGATGGTGCAAGTGACGACCATGGACCAGGCTTTGCAAGCGGCGGAAAGCGGCGCCGATGTGATCATCGCGCAAGGTGGCGAATCCGGAGGCTATTGCGGCGAGGTCAGTACGATGACGCTGGTGCCGCAAGTCGTCGATGCGGTATCGCCGATCCCGGTGGTCGCCTCCGGCGGCATTTTTGACGGCCGCGGCATAGCGGCAGCGCTGATGCTCGGCGCCGTCGGCGTCAATCTTGGCACCCGGTTCATCGCCTCCAAAGAAGCCCCGGCGCCGCTGCAATGGAAAGAGGCGATTGTGGCCGCCAAATCCGAAGACGCGATGAAGGCCGAGGTTCTTAACGACATCACGCCGCTGCCGGGCACGGCCGGATTCAAGACCGTGCTGCGCTCGCTGCCGACGGATTTTTTAACGGAATGGAGCGCCAAGCGCGACGACGCGCGCCGGCACCGCGATCGACTGCGCGGCCAGATCGTCTCGACCACCCAGGCAGGCCGGCCGCATGAATGTCTGTTGACCGCTGGCCAGACCGCAGGCGGCATTACCGAGATCCTTCCGGTCAGCGAAATTATGCGCAAGCTCATCGCCGAAGCGGAAGCGGCGCTAACGAAGATGCAGTCGCGCGGCGAGCCGGCGGCGCATTCGCGCCCCAAGCTGATGGCCGATACGCATTCGTCGCCCTCGCTCGCCGCGTTGCAGGAAGTGCCGGAACCAGACAGCCTCGGCGGCTGAGCGCGGCGCTGACAATGCGCCACGAGCACGTTTGCGCGACTCCGACGTCAAAGTTTCAGAAGAAGTGGTAGCGGAGGACGGATTTGAACCGCCGACACACGGATTATGATTGCGTGAGCGAGTATTGTTTTTGCTTGGAAAAACCCTATTTTGTTGCATGATTGTTGCATAGTCTTCTTAGCACTGTGTTGTACAGTGTTGCAAACAGGGCTTCATCCAAATGTCTATTCGCCGGCGCTCGTGGTCCAATCGCGACGGGTCGCAAAGTGAAGCTTGGCTGGTCGACTACAC
>JBASAH010000422.1:0-27360 GCA_049650505.1 Xanthobacteraceae bacterium | reverse complement strand
GCGCGCGCCGACCTCGATCCGCTATGGTCGATGTCGGCGATGACCTTGCTGCCGGTCGTGTTGTTGTCGTCGCCCTTACTGAAGGTGAACCGCGCCGCGGCCGTGAACATCTTGGCTTTGGCGATTGTGTTGCCGCTGTTGATGCTCGCGGCCTCGCCGGTGATCGCCCTTGTCATTCACCGCCAAGGCGTGCCGAATTACGCCAGCCATTACCGGCTGATCGCGCAAGCTGTCGAGCAGGCGTGGCGCGCGCAAAGCGACAAGCCGTTGCGCATCGTCGGCGGCAACCGGCCGGTGGTCGACGGCAGCAATTTTTATTTCGCCGAGCGGCCGGCGACGTTCATGATCAATGAGCCGCCACGCACGCCGTGGGTCGATCAAGCGCGCATCGAGCGCGAGGGCATTGCCATTGTGTGCCCGCGCGTTGAACCGGGCTGCGTAAAGGAACTCAGCGGCTATGCGGCGCGCTATGGTGGCAAGGTCGAGGACGTGACCCTGGCGCGGCGCTTCTTTGGCACGTCAGACACGCCGATCGATTACCGTATCGCGATCATCCCGCCGCGGTGAAGAACGTTTCTTTGTTCACCCTCCCCTGGAGGGTCGCTCCCGAAGGACGCGGGGTGGGAATGAGCGAGTTTTAGCGTTTCCCGGACGCGGTGCATCGTGAACAAAGCGCGTTCACGCGCGTCTTTGAGGCGCTATGGCACCGCAGATCCGGGATCGCCTCATGCTCGGATTGGGTAAAGATCCCGGTTCAACAGCGCGCCATTCCATGCTGCGCTGCGCCCGGGACAGGCGGATGCTCAATACCGATACTGATCGGTCTTATAGGGCCCGTGGTGCGGCACCCCGATATAGTTCGCCTGCTTGTCGGAAAGCGTGGTCAGCCTGACACCGATCTTGTCGAGATGCAGCCGCGCTACTTTCTCGTCGAGCTGTTTCGGCAGCGTATAGACTTTCTTCTGGTACTTGCCGGGATTGGTCCACAACTCGATTTGCGCCAGCGTCTGGTTGGTGAACGACGATGACATCACGAAGCTCGGATGGCCCATGGCATTGCCGAGGTTGACCAGCCGGCCTTCCGACAAAAGAATGATGCGCTTGCCATCGGGAAACTCGATCTCGTCGACCTGCGGCTTGACATTGTGCCATTTCAGATTGCGCAGCGACGCCACCTGAATCTCGCTGTCGAAATGGCCGATATTGGCGACAATGGCGCGATGCTTCATCTTGCGCATGTGCTCGATGGTGATGACATCGATATTGCCGGTCGCGGTAACGAAAATGTCGGCACGCGGCGACGCGTCTTCCATGGTGGTGACTTCGTAGCCTTCCATCGCCGCTTGCAGCGCGCAGATCGGATCGACCTCGGAAACCATGACGCGGCAGCCGGCTTGGCGCAGCGAGGCGGCCGAGCCTTTGCCAACATCGCCGAAGCCGGCAATCATCGCCACCTTCCCCGCCATCATCACGTCGGTGCCGCGGCGGATGCCGTCGACCAGCGACTCGCGGCAACCATAGAGATTGTCGAATTTGGATTTCGTGACGCTGTCGTTGACGTTAATCGCCGGGAACAACAACCGGCCTTCCTTCTCCATCTGATAAAGCCGATGCACGCCGGTGGTGGTCTCCTCGGTGACGCCCTTGACGTTTTTCGCGATCGCCGAATACCAGCCGGGCTGTTCCTTGAGCCGCGCGGCGATGGCGGCGAACAGCACCTCCTCTTCCTCGTTGCTCGGTTTGGCGATGACGCCGGGATTGCTCTCGGCCTGCATGCCGAGATGCAGAAGCAGCGTCGCGTCGCCGCCGTCGTCGAGGATCATGTTGGGACCGCCGCCGTCCGACCATTCAAAGATACGATGGGTATAGTTCCAGTATTCCTGCAGCGTCTCGCCCTTGACCGCGAATACCGGCGTGCCAACAGCCGCGACCGCAGCGGCGGCGTGATCCTGCGTCGAATAGATGTTGCATGACGCCCAGCGCACGTCGGCGCCGAGCGCCTTGAGCGTCTCGATCAATACCGCGGTCTGGATCGTCATATGCAGCGAGCCGGCGATGCGCGCACCGCGCAGCGGCTGCTGCGGCCCGAATTCCTCGCGCGTCGCCATCAGCCCCGGCATTTCGGTTTCGGCGATGGCGATTTCTTTGCGGCCCCATTCCGCAAGGCCGATGTCTTTGACGACATAATCGGCAGCGGCATGGGCGCCGCCAGGGGCACTCCCACGGGCCCTCCCATGGGCGGTCGCTGCGTGAGCTTTCGATTTCGCGGACGTGGTCATGCGGATTCCTTTTCGGTGCCTTTTCTGGCGATCATTTCGCTGCAGCGGGACGGAGAAATCCAGCTGGCCGGCGGGCGCGCTGGGGCGGTTTCTAGCAGGGCCGAGCGGCAACGGCAATAAAGACATAAAGATACCTTTATGCGTTTACTATGTGCGGCGCCATAAGCATAAGCACCGTCATAAGCACCGCATGAACGTTTGCGGCGGTTGGGCATTTTGCCGTTATGGACGGACCAAACGGCAAGCCAATCAAGTCGCTGCCTGCTCTCGCCGCGGCAGAGAGCGAGTGCCACCGATGCCTGCTTTATCGCGACGCCACTCAAGCCGTGCCGGGCGAAGGTCCGGCCAAAGCCGATTTCATGCTGGTCGGCGAGCAGCCTGGCGACAAGGAAGATCTCGCCGGCAAGCCGTTCGTCGGACCGGCCGGCCGCATTCTCGAGTCCGCGCTCAAAGACGCCGGCATCGCCCGCGAGGACACCTTCGTCACCAATGCAGTCAAGCATTTCAAACATGAGATGCGTGGCAAGCGGCGCCTGCATAAGCGGCCGAACAATTACGAGATCGAACGCTGCAAGGTCTGGCTCGAACACGAGCGCGACTTGGTCAAACCGTCGACTATCATCGCGCTCGGCGCCACAGCGGCGCGCAGCCTCACCGGCAAAACCGTGACCATCGCCGATATGCGCCGCACGCCGGTCGACCTCGCCGATGGAACTAAACTGGTGGTCACCATGCATCCCTCGGCGCTGCTGCGCATCGTGGATGACAACGACAAACGCGCGGCCTATCGCGCTTTCGTCGCCGACTTGAAAGCGGCGCGCAAGGCGTCGGGTAACATGGCGTCGGGTAAAGCAACCGCGCCGAAGCGGTGAGCTACAGCATGATCCCGAAAAGTGGTTACCGGTTTTCGAAAAGGATCATGCGCAGATAAACCAACATGATCCCCAAAGTGCGCGATCTTACGGTGTTTTGGGCAGCGGCGTGCCAGGGCGTTGCGCCGCCTTGACCACGCCGGCCTGGGTCAATGCCGCCGCGATCTGCTGCATGCGATTTATAAGATCGACGGCCGCGGCCGGCGGCAGCACCAAGCGGCATGCCGGATAGCGGCGGCCGGTGATCGGCGCATTGGGTTTCATATCGTCAAAGCGCGTCACGCCGAATTCGATGCGCAGCGTTTGGCCGTCGAAGATCAGCCCGGTAACCAAATCCGCGAAAGTCTCGACCATGTCGGCGCGGTCCAAATAGCGGATGGTTGCCGAAGCTGCGCCAGTCGGTGCGGCGGGACCGGAGGGGGCGGGATCCGAGGCGCTGCCTCTTGCGGATGTCGGTTCGGGACTCATCGATGTTCTCCTGGGCTTTCTCCGAGTGGAGCGGCTTGCCCGCGATGCACTGCGTTTCGGTTTGCGCATACGCAGCCAATCCTAAATCGCCGGGGCGATCAATCAGCTTCACCGAAACGCGAGGTAATCAGCGCTTCCAGCGCGTCGACGGCTTGGACAGCTTCGCGGCCGGTCGCAGTTATCGTGATCGAAGTTCCGGGCGCCGCAGCAAGCATCATCAAGCCCATGATCGATGTTCCGCCGACGGTCTCGTGGCCGCGGGTGACGCGAATCTCGGCGTCGAATTTTTCCACTGTCTGCACGAATTTGGCGGAGGCGCGCGCGTGCAGGCCTTTCTTGTTGCAGATGACAAGGGTGCGCACCACCGGCTCTGCGGCAGTCGGCTGCGCCTCGGACATACGGGCACTGTTCTGGCCCGTGGCGTTCATTTGCCGGACAAGACTCGGCTGGCGATGGTGACGTATTTGCGTCCGGCTTCCTGCGCCGCGGCGACCGCGTCGGCGAGCGGGCATTCGTCGCGCACCTTGGCGAGCTTCACCAGCATTGGGAGGTTGATCCCGGCCAGCACTTCGACCTTGGGCCGGCTCATCACCGAAATCGCGAGATTCGAGGGCGTACCGCCGAACATGTCGGTTAAGATCGCGACCCCGTCGCCGCTGTCGACCCGCCGCACCGCTTCAATGATGTCCTTGCGGCGGGCCTCGACGTCATCGTCGGGGCCGATGGTTATGGCCTCAATCTGAGCCTGCGGGCCGACGACGTGTTCCAACGCGGCGCGGAACTCGATAGCAAGCCGCCCGTGGGTCACCAGCACAACACCGATCATGGAACTCCCCGCGGGCGCGTCCCCGTTGCGCCGCACGAAAGGGTGCACATCATGACCATCTAAAGCCCCGGCGCAAGGGGCATTCTTGGCATGCTGCGGGGTTTGTTGCATCGCAGTAAGGGAAGGTTTTTGCCGACGCCGCGTCCCGCCAAACCTGCCGGGATCGCGCGCGTATAAATGCCGGTCGCCGCCCCACTCTCGCAGAATTATGGTTAATCAATCGCCAATCCGGGCTCTCGACCGTAATAACCGGCCTCTGGAACGCCAATATCACCGCGTGACGTGACTATGGTGAACACCCCGGGCAAGGCCGCCATGCCCGGTGCGACCGCGAGCCGCGGTATCTTTATACCCGCAATGGCAACTTCGCCGCGTTCCGGCAGCCGTTCGGCGTCATCAGCAGCCAAATCGACGACCAGGCCCACGACTGCACAGGCCTCATAAGCGCGCCGCAGAATGCCGACCCCGCGCAGCTCGATGAGCCCTTTCAGCGCGTCAGCTGGGCGCACTAAGAGCCGGCCACCGGCCGCCTCAAGATGGACCCGATCGTCCCCAACCAGCTTGGCAAAAACCAGCGCGCCGTTGCGGGCGGCCTCGATCAGTTCCAACGCCAGGCGCGATTTGCCCGCGCCTGAGGGACCGCGGATCAATACCGCGCGCGCGCCGACCAGCACGGCGGATGCATGGACGGTCGCCGCGGTCATTCGCGGGGCTTCGCCATTTTACAGAGCGGGGAGGCGAACGATGAAGCGCGCGCCGAGCACGCGTGGCTCGCCATCCGGCCCCGGCGCCCCGGTGCGGTTCTCGACCCAGATGGCGCCGCCATGGGCCTCAACAATCTGCTTTGAGATCGAGAGCCCGAGACCGGAATTCTGCCCGAAGCCCTGGTGCGGGCGATCGGTGTAAAACCGTTCGAAAATCTTGTCGCGAACTTCGGCCCGCACGCCCGGTCCGTCATCATCAACCAAAATCTCAATGTGATGGCGCAGGTGCCGACAGGTCACGCGAACCGTGCCGCCTGGCGGCGAGAATGAACGCGCGTTCTCGATCAAATTGTCGATGATCTGGCCGAGACGCGAGTCGTGACCCGGCACCTGAAAGGCGTGCAAGCCACCTTCGAAACGCAGCGTGACTTTGACACAATCGTCGCGCTTCACCTCGTTGGCGACCGCGACCAGCGTGTTGAGGAGCTTGGCAAAGTCGACCGGCGCCGTTTCCTGGCGCTGCAATTCGGCATCAAGCCGGCTCGCATCGGAAATATCGGAGATCAAACGATCGAGCCGTTTGACATCGTGATGGATGACGTTGAGCAAACGCGACCGGCTTTCGTCAGATTTGGCGAGCGGCAAGGTTTCCACCGCCGAGCGCAAGGATGTCAGCGGATTTTTCAGCTCATGGGCGACGTCGGCGGCAAAGCTTTCGATCGCTTCGATCCGGCTATAGAGCGCATTGGTCATGTCGCGGAGCGTCCCGGACAGGTGCCCGATCTCGTCGCGCCGCGTAGTAAAATCGGGGATCTCGACGCGTGAACGGATGCGGTGACGGACGCTTTCGGCGGCGTCGGCGAGCCGCCGCACCGGCTCGGCGATGGTCCCCGCCAACAGTATTGAAAGCACCACCATCACCGCAGCGGCGATAAGAAAGACCTTCAGGACCGCAAGCCGCTCGGCTTCCACCATGTCGTCGATGTCGGCGCCTTGCGTGGACAGCATCAGCGCGCCACGCACCGCACGGAAACGCTGCACCGGCACTGCGACCGAGACGATCACGTCGCCGCGGTCGTTGATGCGCACCATGCTGGCATTGTGACCGTCCAGCGCGCGCGCGACTTCCGAATAGGCCTTGCCGCCGTCCGGTCCGAGTTCGTTATAAAGCGGGAGATCGCCGCGCCCAAGCCACATGCGCAGCGCGATGAAAGCGCGTTCGAAAATGCCGGGCTTTTCCGCGGTCGGCGGCGGCAGATCGTAACGCAAGATGTCACCGCGGCCGAACAGATTGCGACTGTCCACGAGCAATATGCCGTCGCGGTCGTAGATACGCGCGCGCGTCTTGGTCGGCGAGACCAGCCGCCGCAAAATCGGCCCCACCCGTTCCGGATTGATCGGGAAATCGAGGCCGTAGAGCGCGTCCTCGTTCGGGCCATAACTCTCGCCGGGATGCAAATTGAGAAGTTTGTCGGGATCGAGCGTGATCGATGAATCGGTTTCCACCGTCGCGGACGACGCGACGGCGCCGGCAATGATCTGGCCCTGCACCAATAAACTTTGGATACGCGCGTCAATCAGGCCGGCGCGAAATTGCGACAGCACGATAATGCCGATCGAGAGTGCGACGAGACCGGTGACGTTGAGGACGACAATGCGGCGGGTAAGACTCGATGAACTTTGCGTGCTGAAAAATTGCCAGCCGCGCGCCAGCCACTCGCCAACGCCGGCAAAGCCGTGGCGGCGCGCTTTCGCCTCGTCGAGACCGGTACTCTCGGCTCGGCTTTCGACTTGATCATCGGCGGCGGCTGCGGCCTCCGTCGATGCTTGTGGGTCTGCAGTTCGATCGAGCACGTCGTCTGCCAGGGTTTTTGATCGGCCTTGCGCCTGTCCTCTACCGCCGCCAGAAGTGGCGGAGAAGAGCGAAAGGCCGGACGCCATTACTACCGCAGGTCAGCCGCCCAGTCAGGACCCCAGTCAGGAGCCCAGTCAGGAGCCCAATTTAGGAGCCCTCTTTGCCCGCTTTACGCTTGGCTAGGAGCGACATGAAAACAGCGACATGGCGCTGCTCGCCTTACCAGCCGAGGCTCCAACGCGTCTTGAGCATGATCGCTTTGCGAAAAACGCTCGGCGTTTGCCCGATCATACCCGCTTATTCTTTAAAGCGATAACCGACCCCATACAGGGTTTCGATCATGTCGAATTCGTTATCGCTGGCTTTGAACTTTTTGCGCAACCGCTTGATGTGACTGTCGATGGTACGATCGTCCACATAGACTTGATCGTCATAGGCCGCATCCATCAAAGCGTTGCGGCTTTTCACCACGCCCGGCCGGCTCGCCAGTGCCTGAAGAATCAGAAATTCGGTCACCGTGAGCGTCACCGGCTCGTTCTTCCAGGTGCAGGTATGGCGCTCCGGATCCATGCGCAGCAGTCCGCGTTCCAGCACCTTGCTGTCAGCTTCCTTTGGGATACTGCCGTCTTTTGGCGAGGCGCGGCGCAGCACGGCTTTGACCCGCTCGACCAACAACCGCTGTGAAAACGGCTTGCGGATAAAATCGTCCGCGCCCATTTTCAGACCGAACAGTTCGTCGATCTCCTCGTCCTTGGAGGTCAGAAAGATCACGGGCAGATCGGATTTCTGCCGCAGCCGGCGCAACGTCTCCATGCCGTCCATGCGCGGCATCTTGATGTCGAGAATGGCAAGGTCGGGCGGCGCGGTCTTAAACCCGTCGAGCGCCGAAGCGCCATCGGTGTAGGTGGTGATGCGATAGCCTTCGGCTTCGAGAGCGATCGATACCGAGGTGAGAATATTGCGGTCGTCGTCGACGAGAGCGATTGTCGGCATGGCGGCCTTCTAACATGAGTCGGCCGCAGCATCATCCGCCCGGCCCCATAAGCCTTTGAATCCCCATGTGGGGGCGGAAGTGTGACGACACAAGGCAAAATCGGGGCAATTACAGTGGCTGGAGTTCAATCAGCGACCCTCAAAAGAACCTTAAAACACGCTAAAACCGGGAACATGGAACCCAAAGATGAAGCCCCTTCGGCTCGATCCAATCGAACCGATGGAACTCAGCGATCCGGTTCCGAGCGACCGCTGCCCGGCGCGATGCCCGATCGTCTGCCGGAAACTGCGCCCGCGCCGGATTTTGATGCAAAATCGGCGGCGAAAATGTTGCTGCGCTCGGTCCGCGCCGGCGCACTCGCGACGATCGATCGCAACACCGGTCATCCGTTCGGCTCCCTCGTTAATGTTGCGACCGACAGCAACGGTTCGCCGCTGATCCTGGTGTCGCGGCTCTCGACGCATACCGCCAATCTCGAAGCGGATAGCCATGCATCGGTGCTCTTGGCCGCGGCTGGCAAAGGCGATCCGCTCGCGCATCCGCGGCTGACCGTGCTCGGCCGGTTTGTGGAAATCGCGCGCGATCAACCTGACGAACCGCGCCTGCGCCGGCGCTTTCTGGCGCGACATCCGAAGGCGGAGCTTTATGCCGGCTTCGCCGATTTTGCTTTCTGGCGACTGCTGATCGCGTCGGCCCATCTCAATGCCGGCTTCGCCCGCGCCGCCGATCTCGCCGCCGCGGATGTGATCACCAACATTTCCGACGCGGAAGATTTGATCGAGGCCGAAGCGAGCGCGATCGCACACATGAACGAGGATCACGCCGAAGCTGTGCAACTTTATGCGACCAAATTTCTCGGCGCCCAATCCGGCGCCCAAGAAGGAGCCTGGCGCGTGACCGGGCTCGACCCGGACGGGCTCGATCTTGTGCGTAGCGAGACGCTGTTGCGGTTGCCGTTTCGCGAGCGCGTCACAACGGCCCGGCAGTTGCGGGACGTCCTGGCCGATTTGGCTAAACAGGCCCGTAGCGCCGAGAATCCAGGCCTAAATTCCAGATGACGAAGCCAAGACGAGCTCATGACGCGCTCGCGGCGATCTCGCTGCACTGCAGCGTTGGAACGCGCAAGCAGCGAGCCGGTTAGGCATGGGAATGCATTGGGGATGCATCAGCCTTGGCAGAGGCAGGACGGCTGGATATAGGGTCGGACGCCGTGCCGGCGGGGCAGGTAAGCGTAAATGGAGCGGCCGCTCGGGCCGCTCTGCGGGGGCCAAATCGGGGACCAAGAAACGGCCGATAGAACGAGCCAACAGAGCCAAAAAGGCGGCCGGGGCAAGCGGTAAAAGCGGAGGCTAGGGTGCAGGAAACGGGTGTGAGGAACGGCGCGCACGGCGCCGATAAATTCGGCTTCAAGGACCTCGCCGGCGTTCATTGGAATCTGCTCGACGCCGTTCTGGTGGAGCACGCGATCGGAAACGGCGAGGGCTCGCTTGTGCATGGCGGCGCCTTCTGCGCCGAGACCGGCGTCCATACCGGCCGCAGCCCGAAGGACAAATTCACCGTTGCCGACGCGCTGACCCAAAATAGCGTTTGGTGGGACGGCAATCGCAAGCTCGCCCCCGAAAATTTTCAGCTGCTTCACGACGATATGATCGCCCATGCGCGCGGCAAGACTTTATATGTGCAGGATCTTTATGGCGGCGCCGATCCGAAATATCGCATAAAAACGCGCGTCTTCACCGAGCTTGCATGGCATTCGCTGTTCATTCGTCAATTGTTGATCCGCCCGCCGGTTGCCGAACTTGCAAATTTCGTCCCCGAACTCACGATCGTCGACCTACCGAGCTTCAAAGCCGATCCCAAGCGCCATGGCGTGCGCACCGACACCATAATCGCCATCGACTTCACCAAAAAAATCATCCTGATCGGCAATTCGTCTTATGCCGGCGAGATGAAGAAATCGGTCTTCACCACACTGAATTTCTATCTGCCGGCGCAAGGCGTGGTGCCGATGCATTGTTCGGCCAATGTCGGCAAGGACGGCGATGTCGCGCTGTTCTTTGGCCTCTCGGGAACCGGCAAGACAACGTTGTCGGCCGACCCGAACCGCACCTTGATCGGCGACGATGAGCACGGCTGGAGCGAGGACGGCATCTTCAATTTCGAAGGCGGCTGCTACGCCAAATGCATCAAGCTGTCCGCCGAAGCGGAGCCGGAAATCTATGCGGCGACCAACCGGTTCGGCACCGTGCTGGAAAACGTCGTATTCGATCCGCAAACGCGCATCTGCGACTTCGATAGCGACAAGCTGACCGAAAATACCCGCTCCGCGTATCCGCTTGAGTTCATGCCGCTTGCTTCGCGTAGCGGCTGCGCCGGACAGCCAAAAAACATCGTCTTCTTGACCGCCGATGCATTCGGCGTGATGCCGCCGATCGCTAAGCTCACGCCGGCGCAGGCGATGTATCACTTCCTGTCCGGCTATACCGCCAAAGTCGCCGGCACCGAAAAGGGCCTGATCGGCGTCGAGCCCGAATTCTCGACCTGCTTTGCCGCGCCGTTCTTGCCGCGGCCGCCGGCGGAATACGGCAATATGCTGCGCGAGAAGATCCAGCAGCACAATGTCGATTGCTGGCTGGTCAATTCTGGCTGGACCGGCGGCATCTATGGCACTGGCCGCCGCATGCCGATCAAAGCGACCCGCGCGCTCGTCACCGGCGCGCTCGACGGCTCATTGAAGAACGCGAGCTATCGCACCGATCCCTATTTCGGCTTCGCGGTGCCGACTTCGGTGCCCGGCGTCGAGCCGCATCTGCTCTATCCGATGAAGACCTGGAAGGACAAAGCGGCATTCGACGCTACTGCCCGCAAGCTCGTCGGCATGTTCCAGAACAATTTCACAAAATACGAAAAACACGTCGATGCCGAAATCCGCGCCGCGGCTCCGGAAGTGCGGCTGGCGGCGGAGTAACGACCGGCATCCCCGACTGGACAAATTCTAGAACGTCTACTCATAAATTGAGGTCAATGAGCAATGGTTCGGCCAATGTCCGCTCCGGCCGCGTAAGCGGACATTCAACGGATATTCCCTGATTTCCGCGATGGGCCAAAAGCAGACGTTCGCAATTGACGTCCGCTTGTTGTTTAGAATGCTCGGCAAATCTCGGCGATCACCCTGATTCGCCGACGAATCCCTGCCGCAGCGCAGTCAGCCGATCAAGAGCGGCAGGCGGCAGCGGGCCCTTCTCGACCGCAGCAAGCGCATCCTCGAACTGTAGCGGCGTCGCCATACCGACCAGGATGGTGCCTATTGCTGGATGTGAGATCGCAAACCGCGTGGCGGCTTCAGTCAGGCTGGCAGCAAAACGCTCCTGTACCAGGGGCATCAGGCGAGAGGCGCGCGAG
Source organism: Xanthobacteraceae bacterium (assembly GCA_049650505.1). GTDB lineage: Bacteria > Pseudomonadota > Alphaproteobacteria > Rhizobiales > Xanthobacteraceae > BOG-931. Next base: position 15,960 of record JBASAH010000422.1, on the reverse strand, counting down.
ACGTCAACGTCGTAGCTTTTGCCAGAGCCGATCGGCTCCGGCGGCGGACTCGCAATTAGATGACGTTCGGCAGATCCGAACAACGCGCCGCCGGCAAGCACTCGGATGCCGATGACGCCCACGCCGGCGGGCTTGGTATGATCGAACAGCCGTCCATAGTCCTGTGCCGGATAGTTCGCTGGCAGCGCAATGGCCGCGGATGGATTGAGCATATTGTGCACCACCTGAGCGCTGTCGAAAACGCGCGCGTCGATCACCTGATGCAGGGCCGTCGTATCACCGATCGCCGTAAGCCCAAGGAAGCGCATCTTGCCCTGCTGCCGCAGCCGCTCGAATGCCGGCACCACGTCTTCGAGCACCTGCCGGACACTGAGCGCTTCTCCGCCCTCGGTTTCGGTGATCGCATTGTGCAGATGGAAGATATCGACGCGATCGAGGCGCAGTCGTGTTAGACTGCCTTCGAGCGATTTCGCCACAGCATCGGAAATGCGGCCGAAGTCTCCGCTCGCTAGCCGGACCTTAGTGCCAACGGCAATGTTGGGCGGCTTTTGGCTTTGCAGGATGCGGCCGAGGTTCTTTTCCGATTCTCCGTTGCCGTATTGCACAGCGGTGTCGAAATAATTCACACCGGCAGCAATCGCCCGTGCGATGGTGCGCTCCTGATCGCGCGGATCGCCGCGCACCATTAGTCCACCGACCGCACCGCAGCCGAAGCCGAGCACGGAAAGCTGCATCCCCGTGCGGCCAAACACCCGCGTTTCCATCGTTAGTTCCTCGAATGGTCGAGCAGCGCCCCGACCCGCCCATAAAAGCAATGATCCTCAGTAAACTTTAGGCGTTCCTCCCGCCAGCACGGTTTGCATCCATTCGCGATCGATGTTTTGTCCGGTTAGGATAACACCTGTCCGTCGTCCTTGCAGCCGGGCGCGCTCTTTGATTAGCGCCGCCAACGCCGCGGCACCGGCGCCCTCGGCACAGTTGTGGGTAGCTTTGTAAATGCTTCGAATCGCCTCCGCGATTTCGTCGTCGCTTACCTCGACGATTCGCTCGGCGCCCTTCCGAATAATCTCGAGTGCTGTCGCATCGGGCACGCGCACTGCTATGCCATCGGCGAACGTTAATGCGGAGTTGGTGGGCACGATCTGGCCGGTGATGAATGAGCGAAGATAGGCATTCGCAGCTCCGGATACTACTCCTACAATCTTTGTCCTGAGTCCAAGCGCATCGCGCGTGCCAATCAATCCGCAAATGCCCGAGCCCAAGCCGATCGGTACATAAACAGTGTCCAGATCATCGACCGCGCTGAACAGTTCGTGCGCATAAGTCGCAACGCCAATAACGAAGTCACGGTGAAACGAAGGGGCATATTCGAGCCCGCGCTCGGCCGCAATTCCTATCGCCGCCTCCTTCGCCTCGTCGAAGTCGCGCCCATGCTCGATCAGCTTGGCGCCGAGTGACTGCATCGCTGCGTTTTTTTCGATGGAGTTGCCGCACGGCACGACGATTGTCACAGCGATGCCAGCTTGGGCGCCCGCGAAGGCCAGCGATTGACCGTGGTTGCCACGGGTCGCCGTAACGATCCCCGTCACCTGCGACCGCTCGCGCTTGAGTCTGTCAAAGTAGACAATGCCGCCACGCACCTTGAAAGCGCCGATGGGCGTGTGGTTCTCGTGCTTGACTACGACTTCCACACTGCTCAGCGCCTTGAGTAAAGGCCAGGCATATTGTGGCGTCGGCGGTACTCTGGCGCGAACCAATGGAAGTACGTTCTCAAGCTCGGCGAGTGTAAACATCAAACTATTCGGCGAGTGTAAACATCAAACTATAGAGGCTCACGACGATCCCCGAAGGGCTGCGGCGGGTCAGCATCGCAGGTTGTTTAGCGAATTTCACCAACGGTGTCGCTCGCAACCCCGGTCTTCGCACGCTAATATCCGCCCGAGAACGTCCGAAAAACCTGGCATGATATCCCGCGGCCCGTTTGTGGCTTGAACACAGCCGCGATCATGTCTTCGGCGATACCGTCGCCGTTCGGATCCTACCTTCGGCGCCAAAATTGCGGACTAACAACGTAATGAAAGGAGGTTAAGCCGCGAGGGAACCGCGCCCCGCTATGCAAATTTGGGATTGAGAAAGACGTAGAGCGCAGCGATCTTGCCATCGCGAACAACGACGACATCCAGTCCGGTGTAGTCTGGGGCCTCGCCTTTCGGGCCTGAGCCCCATGCCAGAATTCCCCCGTTATGCAGGGCTTGTGGCTCTCCATGGGGCGTATAGACGAAGTGTGGATGTGTTGCGCGGAGGTCTCCGGCGAACTTGTCCAGAGCGTCGTGTCCAACAAAGACACCGGGCGGAACGTACAGCACGCAGTCTTCAGTATAGAAGTCCTGAATGGCGGCGCGGCGGCGAGCCGCGTCACCTTCGCCAAAGACCTCGCGAAGGTTGTGATACAGAAGCTCAATAATTCGATCGTCCATAGCTCTATTGCCTATCTCGGACGATTCTCAGTGACGCAAAGCAGCATCGAGGTTGTTCAAGACCCCGAGCTGAGCAAAGATGATCGACCCCTCTGGGTAGCAGTCGAAGCGTTTGATCTTGCCGTCATCGAGTTCGAACACGTCGCAGCACGGTGCGTCCATTTGCTCGCCCGTGGCGGGGAGTTCGCCAAAGGGGAGCTGCAGCGGGCCATCGTGGGTGCCCTGCAGGGCTAGTTGCACCACGACGACATTGCCATCGACATAGATGCGATTTAGCCCGCGGTGCATGTTGGAAAACGCCGTGCCGTAGTTGCGAACCGGGTCGGCGAGGGCGCGTCCACGGTAGGTCGCACCCACCGAATTGTCGACGAACACCCCATCCGGCGTGAACAGGCTGATCCAGCCCTCCAGATCTTTCCGTTCGGCAACCGCATAGGCGTTACTAACAGCGGCCACATTGTTATTCTTCATGAGTTATTCCTCTCACAGCAGTGCGGATCATCTGTTGGTTACGAGAATAAATGGATGACCAACGGCACGCACAAGAAGGCACACCGGTGTTGCCGAGTAACCTCCAAGAGCCCGAGGATTTGAGGTGTTTGCTCCAGTCGGCAACAAGTGGACGGTGAGTACCCGATTGATTTCCAATTAGGATGTCCACTTCGGGTCAAAGGCGGACGTGACGCCCTTAAATTTCGATGTCCGCTTTACCCCCCGAAAGCAGACATTCGCCCAGGCAATCGGGATGTCTGCTTTGGGCCACGAAGGCGACATCCGCCGTGACCCGCCCAACTTGCCTTTTTGTAAGCCTCAATTTTGATCGGAGCTGACGGTCTATCCTAATTCCTGTTGCGCCGTCTCCATTCCAGGAACTCTGCATAAAGTGTTTCAACGTCCTCTTCTGATAGTTTGGCGCCTCCGTGCTGCGCCACGAAGTCCTTGAAACCCGGACCTGCATAGGAACCACCCGTCGCAGCAGATTGCGAGGGTTTGGCTGGCGCTTCGCGCGCAGTCTGCACGACTCCCTGTTCTGACTGACCGTTATCCGTTTGTAAGTGCCAACACTTATGCTCTTGCGTCCGATCTGTACGATAGTACCAGTGGCTGTTCGGCGGCGCTGGAGAATTTGGAGCCGTAAGGCAATCGACCGCGAACGCGATATTAGTCGGCACGCCGAAGGCTAAAAGCGCAGAAGCAAACGCGATTATGCCGATCGGCCGGAGTTGCGCTGACATGGTTCTCGCCTCCCCATCATCCGGCGATCATGTTCATGCGAATTCGAATACAAAACGATACAAATCGGGCAATCCGGCGTTGCTTTCGGCGCATTTTGCTGACGCTGTCAGCCCGAAAAGAGCCTGGTCGGCCTTTTCGGTTTTATCTTGTTAAATTCCTGACTTGGCCTAAAATTATGTTCTCTCACAACCGGTTGGCCGCGTTATGCGTACATCAATTGTGCCATCTTATGGCGTGCATTCACCGCCCAACATCGTCGTCATCGGTAACCAGAAAGGTGGGAGCGGCAAATCCACATTCGCAATGCACATTATCGTGGCGCTGCTTAAAGCCGGAAAGCGCGTAGCCTGCTTCGATCTCGATCTAAACCAACAAACCTTGACGCGGTATCTCGCCAACCGGCAGGAATGGGATCGGAAAAACCGTCTGAAATTGGAAATGCCGGATCACTACCCAGTCAAGGAAAGGGATGCTTACGGTACAGCGCGGAATCTGAAACAGTTCATAGCGCAATTCAAGAAAGATGGGCGAGCGCGCAAAGACGACTTCATCGACGGTAGCAACTTAAGTCATAGCGCGGACCTAAGGCAGTTCATCTCGCAGCTCAGGGAAATTGGACGAGCGGACAAACACGACTTCATCGTTATCGATACGCCAAGCGGGGTGCAACATCTCAGCCTGATCGCACACGGCATGGCAGACACTCTGATAACCCCGATCAATGATAGCTTTTTCGATCTCGACGTATTGGTCGCGATGGAAAGCAGCGACCTCGAACCTCAGTTGTCGGCATACGCCAATATGGTTTGGCATGCGCTTGAGGCCCGGAGCAAGGTCAGTGGTCGCGCGACCGACTGGATCATTGTTCGAAATCGCCTGGAACCAGTCGAGTCAAACAATCAGCGTCAAATCACTCTGGTTCTGGACGTGCTTCAAAGGAAACTGGGGTTTCGCATCGCACGTGGTCTACTGGAGCGGCCCGCATACCGGGAATTTTTCGCAGCAGGTTTGACGGTGTTTGACTTCGCAGAAGGCTTCGAGAGTTCGGCTGAGTCCGGCCGAACTAATTCACTCGCGCGTGTCGAAGTTGAAAATTTAATTCGAGAGATTGGATTGATAGAAGACCCTGCTGAGCTTCAAAGTGAATCTCTTGACGAGATCGAGCCAGCTCACGATTAACGTCAGAGAGTTTTGATCAGGTACTGTGAATTTGATTTAGCTTTACACCTGAAAGCGGACGTTGGCCCAAGCAATTTATGAGTACCCTAATTTATTAAGTCGCTGCCGCTCTAATCCACCGCAGCTTGCATCTCCCTTCCCGCCCGGCGCGCCCAATTTTCCCAGGCGCGGTTGAGCGTATAGTCGTTGAGCCGCTCGACGATCTTATCGATCTCGCCGGCGCTGAGGAATTTGATGTCGCCCATCCCCATGGCCTGCATTTGCAGCTTGGCGCCGACTTCAAGATAAATCGAAACGAACACCGCGTGACGGACCGAGCGGCCGACCACGGTGGCGCCGTGCCCGCGCATCAGCGTCGTCGGCCGCGCGCCAAGGAGCCGCGCCATGTCGCGGCCCATTGCCATATCGCTTACCAGTAAGGTCGTGTCGCCGAACTTGTCGCGCGAGTCCCAGGTCGGCACTTCGTGACCGATATGCGCGCACAAATGCAGGAACGGTCTTAGCTTTTTGCCAGTAACCCCGAAGGGGATGACGCTCGGCGAATGATTGTGCACGACCGCCTGCACCTCGGGCCGCGCTTCATAGATCGCGCCGTGAATGAAGCGCTCCATATAGGGCGCTGGCGCTTTCTTATCGATCGCCTCACCCTCGAGCGTATATTCGACAATGTCGCTGCGCTCGATGCGCTCGGGCGCCCGCGCGCGCGACAGCAGATAATGCTGCGGATTTTCGGGATGCCGCGCGCTGACATGGCCGAACGAATCGACAATGCCTTCGTTGGCCAAAATGCGATTGGCCGTCACCAATTCCTCAAGAATAAAGTCAAGTCTATTCATTGCCATGCTCCTCGCCACGACATGGTTTGTAGCGGCAGCACGTCGCGTGACTCAATGGTCGAATTTGCGCTATGGCATAGCAATGCGAATTTGAGGTTTTTGGGATGTTTCGCTCGGCTATAGTCGTATTTTTTTGCATCACGCTGCTCGTCGCCGCAGCGGCAGGTATAGCAAGCGCTTCCGATTTTCCCGACCACCCGATCCGGGTGATCGTATCCGTGCCGGCTGGGGGCGGCGTCGATACCGTCACCAGGATCGTCACCGACAAAATGCGGCCCGCGCTCGGCCAGCCCCTCGTTGTCGAGAACAAACCCGGCGTCAGCGGCAGTCTCGCGGCCGAAACGGTGTTCAAAGCGGAGCCGGATGGCTACACGCTGCTTGCTTCGCAGCCGGCGCCGATCACGACTAACGCGTTCCTTTACAAGTCGCTCAATTACGACCCGGCGCAGCTCGTCGGGATCGCGATCATGTCACACGTCCCGAATGTCGTTCTGGTGCGCAAGGACTTCCCGGCCAACACGGTGCAAGAGCTGATCGCTTACGCCAAAGCCAATCCTGGGAAGATCAACTATGCATCGCAAGGCATCGGCACCACCTCACACGTCACCGCCGAATTATTCCAGTCGATCACCCGCACCCAGTTGACGCACGTGCCGTACAAGGGCACCGCGCCGGCCATCAACGATCTGCTCGCCGGCAATGTCGACCTAATGTTCAATGAGCTTGCCACTTCGCTCGAACTGCACAAAGCCGGACGCGCGCGAATATTAGCCGTGACGGTCAAGGACCGCGTTCCATCATTACCGGATATTCCGACATTGGATGAGGTCGGCGTGCACGGCTGCATTTCCGATACCTGGCATGCGCTCACCGCGCCGCCGAAAATCCCGCCCGCGATCGTGGACAAGCTCAATGCGGCCGCCAATGCCGCGATGCGCGATCCCGGTTTGCTGGATCGCTTTAACGCGCTGAGCATCGGTTCCGGCGGTGGCACACCGGCGCAGGTGCGCGCTTTCGTCAAGGAAGAGACAACGCGCTGGGGCGATGTGATCCGCAAAGCCGGCGTCCAAGCTGAATAAAGATCCGGCGGAAGAAGCGACGGGCGAACTAAGCCACAGGCGAAATAACAAAAAGGCGAAATAAAACTCGCGCGCCGGGCGATCGATTCGGCTCGGCCGGACGCCCGAGCGGTTGCGCGCGTAGCCTAGTCTGACACAATAAGCAGCCATGAAAGCGATCATCGCAGGCGGCGGAGTCGGCGGCCTCACCACGGCATTGATGCTGCACGCGCGCGGCATCGATTGCGACGTGTTCGAGCAGTCCGAACAAATCCGCGAGCTCGGGGTCGGTATCAACACGCTGCCGCATGCGATCAAGGAGCTCGCTGCGCTGGGGCTTTTGCAACGGCTCGATGCCGTCGCCATCCGCACCTATGAGCTGTTCTATACCAATCGTTTCGGTCAGGAGATCTGGCGCGAGCCGCGCGGACTCGATGCCGGTTATGACGTGCCGCAGTTTTCCATCCATCGCGGCCGGCTGCAGGGCGTCATCCACGAGGCGGTGCGCGAGCGGCTCGGCGATGATCACATTCATACCGGTCATCGGCTCGGCGGCTTCCGTCAAGACGAAGCCGGCGTCACCGCTTATTTCTTCGACCGCACCGGTGCGCACCGCGCCACCGCCTATGGCGATATTCTGATCGGCGCCGATGGCATTCATTCCGCGGTGCGCGAGGCGCTCTATCCGCACGAAGGTCCAGCGCGCTGGAACGGCGCCATGCTGTGGCGCGGCGCTGTCGACTGGCCGCGCTTTCTGACCGGCCGCTCCATGATCGTGGCGGGCGGCATGGCGGCCAAGCTCGTGGTCTATCCGATCGCCGAAGGCGCGCGCGATGACCTGCGCCTTACCAATTGGGCCGTCGTCGCCAAGATCGGCGATGGCTCTACGCCGCCGCCGCGCAAGGAGGATTGGTCGCGGCCGGGCCGGATGGACGAGCTGGCGCCACATATCCGCCGTTTCGAAATCAGCCACGTCGATGCGCAGGCGCTGATCAGGGCGACGCCGGAATTTTGGGAATATCCGATGTGCGATCGCGATCCGTTGCCGCGCTGGTCCTTTGGCCGCGTCACGCTCCTTGGCGATGCCGCACATCCAATGTATCCGGTCGGCTCCAACGGCGCCTCGCAGGCGATCCTCGATGCCCGGGCGCTCGCCGACCATCTGGTCGCGGCGGAGCATCCGATGCAGGCACTATGGGCCTACGAGCGCGACCGCATGCCGGCGACCGCACAAATCGTGCAGATGAACCGGTCAGGCGGACCGGAAGGCGTCATCGACGCGGTAGAGGAGCGGGCACCGGACGGATTTACCGATATCGATGCAGTGCTTTCGTATGAAGAGCGTAAAGCGATCGTGCGCGGCTATGCAGCGACCGCGGGTTTTGCCCGAGAACAGGTGAACGCGCCACCGGCTGCTGCCGGGGGCAGGCGGTGAACGGAACAAAGTCGTCACCCATTGTCTTGAGTTACCGGCACGTCCACTATGGACGGCTGCGGACACAGCTTGCGAGCGACTTGTCTTGCGAAATGCCTCGCGACTTCCCTCGTCCGTGCATGAGAGACGAGCGACTGAACGCTGCGTGCAGTATCAATCTCATGGGTGCGCCAATGAACCGGCACTCGGACCAAGTCGTCAACGACATACCTGCGCGTTATTTCATGGTGCTCGGTGCCGCCGCCGCAGACTTGTGGAGCGAGCTGCCGCAAGAGCTACAGCATCAGCTGTTCGAACATGCGGTAGTGCTCGGCCACCACGGCGAACAAGACGAAAGTTTGCGCGAACAATTGGCAAAATTCCTCCACGATCATCACGAGCGAACCTTGGCCCGTTAAGATTGGCGCGTTGAGGTTCGCCCGTTGAGGTTGGCCCGTTGAGGATGGCGCGGTAAGATTGGGCATGCCCAGCGACAAAAATCAGCCCGAGCGACCGCGCCGCGAACCGGAAATCATTCCACCGAGCAAGGCCCGGCCTGACCGCGACTCGGACCGCAACGCGGCGTGGCCGCCGAATTATGGGTACTCACAGACCCGCAGCACGCATCGCATCTATGTCAGCCGGATCGGGCCGCTCGGCTTTGCGATCTTCGCGCTGATCATCGCCATGTTTGGCGGCGTGTTGCTGCTGGCGCTGATCGGCGCCGCTTTGATCTGGTTACCCCTGCTTGCCGTGTTTGCCATCATTGCCGGGATTTCGGCGCTGATCCGGCGGCTCTGACGGGTGAGCGACGCACCGCCTTGCGCGGCGGCAATGAGACAAACCGACCGGCTAAGCGGCACCCTAGCAAGAACTGGAATTTGAAAGCGGCGTTGAATTGGCAACGTTAATGTGAAGTGCAGCGCTGTCTTAATTAACTTTAATGCGCCGGTCATTCGCAACCCGCTATAGTCGGCCGGATGTGGCCGGTTTACCGGCCCCGAAAGCACGGATTTACTGGAATAAATCCGCGGTTTAAGCGATTAGGAATGCAAGCTATAGCTAGCCATCAACTAGGCCATTGGGGACGCCGATGACCGGGCGGAATTCCCGGCAAGTTTTTTTCATTACCGCCGGGATTGCGCTCGCATCCGCGGCGGCGGTTATTATTTTCTGGCGTCACGCGACCACCCAAGCCGCCCAGAGCGCCGGGCGCCCGTCGGTGCCTGTCACTGTCGCGACGGCGACGTCGCGTGACGTGCCGATCTATTACGGCGCGCTCGGCACGATTCAGGCGCTCAACACCGTCGCGGTCCGGGCCCAGGTCAACGGCCAACTCATCTCGATCGACTTCCGTCAAGGCCAGGAGATTCATAAAGGCGATATCCTGGCCAAGATCGATCCGGCCCCGTTGAAAGCGGCGTTGGATCAGGCGATAGCGAAAAAGAGTCAGGATGAGGCGCAGCTCATCAACGTGCAAAAAGACTTGGCGCGCTTTAAGGCCTTGGCAGTCAAGAGTTACGAAACCCAGCAGAACGTCGACGCGCAACAGGCCAAGGTCGATGTCGCCAAGGCCAGCATCGATGCCGACCAGGCGGCGATCGAGGCGGCGCAGACGCAACTCGATTATGCAACCATCACGGCGCCGATCGACGGCGTGGTCGGCTTCCGCCAACTCGACATCGGCAACATCATCCACACCACCGACGTCAGTCCGCTCACCGTGCTCACGCAAATCAAGCCGTGCACGGCCGTGTTCACCCTGCCGCAAAGCGATCTTGGACCGGTGCGCGAAGCGATGCTGCGTGGCGATGTGACGGTCTTGGCGTTCGATCAGGACGATCGGAAACAGCTCGCCGAAGGTAAGCTCTTGCTGATCAACAATCAGATCGATCAGACCACGAGCACGATCCAGTTGAAGGCGGAGTTTCCAAACCAGGACGAACGGCTGTGGCCGGGCGAATTTGTCCACATCCGCGTGCTCATCACCACCCGCAAGAACGCGGTGACGATACCGGCAATCGCGCTGCAGCGCGGGCCGGAGGGCTATTATGTGTGGGTCGTAAAGCCGGACGAGACGGTAGAGCAGCGGACGATCGCGGCGCAAACCGCCAACGAGGACATTGTCATTGCCACCAAAGGGCTCAATGCCGGCGAGACCGTCGTCCTCGAGGGGCAATCACGACTGGATGTCGGAGCGCGCGTTGCGATCAAGTCGCAAAACACACCCAGCCCTGCGCAACAGCCGCCGGATAATTCCTGATGAATTTTTCGGAAATCTTCATCCGGCGGCCGATCGCCACGTCATTGCTGATGGCCGCTCTGGCGCTGGTCGGCATCGTCGCCTTCCCGCTGTTGCCGGTCGCGCCGCTGCCGCAGGTTGATTTTCCGACCATTCAGGTGCTCGCTACCGTGCCTGGCGCCAGCCCGGAAACCATGGCGGCAACCGTCGCCACGCCGCTGGAGCGGCAGTTCGGACAGATCGCCGGCGTGGCGCAAATGAGCTCGGTGAGTTCGCTGGGTTCGACGGTCGTCACGCTGCAATTCGATCTCAATCGCAACATCGACGGCGCCGCGCAGGACGTTCAGGCGGCGATCACCGCCGCGGGCGCGCAGCTGCCGAAAAACCTTTCCACGCCGCCGACCTACCGCAAGGTCAATCCGGCGGATTCCCCAATGCTGATTATTGCGGCGAATTCGGACACGATCCCGCTCACCAAAGTCGACGATTTCGCCGAGAATGTCGTCGCTCAGCAGATTTCACAGATTGCCGGCGTCGCCCAAGTGATCATCGGCGGTCAGCAGCGGCCCGCTATTCGCGTGCAGGTCGACCCCGCCAAGTTGACCGCACGCCAGCTGACGCTCGCGGATGTGCGTAGCGCGCTCGCCAGCTCTACGACCGATGCCGCCAAAGGCACGCTGCTCGGCCAGCAACAAAGTTTCACGATCGCCGCCAACGACCAATTAACCGAGCCGGAAGCCTACAACAACGTCATCATCGATTATCGCAATGGTGCGCCGGTTCGCGTCCGCGACCTTGGCGAGGCGATCTCAGGGCCGCAAGACCGAACGCTTGGCGCGCTGCATCGTCATCAGACCGCGGTCATGCTCCTGGTCTTCAAGCAGCCTGGCGCCAACGTCATCGACACGGTCGACAATATAAAAACCGCACTGGCGCGGATGCATTCCTTGATTCCGCCGGGCATCCATCTGACCACCATCGTCGACCGCACGCAGACCATCCGCGCTTCAGTCAAGGACGTCGAATTTACCTTGCTGTTGTCCTGTGCCCTGGTCGTGCTCGTCATCCTGCTGTTCCTGCGCAGCCTGCATGCGACCCTCATCCCTGGCGCCGCCGTGCCATTGTCGCTGCTCGGCGCCACGGCAATCATCTATCTGGCCGGCTTCAGTCTCGACAATCTGTCGCTGATGGCATTGACCATCGCGGTCGGATTCGTAGTCGACGATGCCATCGTCGTCGTCGAGAACATCTTCCGGCACCTGGAGGCCGGCACCACGCCGCTGCAATCGGCGATCAAGGGCGCGCGGGAAATCGGCTTTACCGTGCTTTCGATCAGCATTTCGCTGATCGCAGTTTTCATTCCGCTGCTGCTCATGAGCGGCATTGTCGGACGGCTGTTCCACGAGTTCGCCATCACCGTCACCGCCGCCATCGTGGTTTCGGTCGTTGTTTCGCTGACGCTGACGCCAATGTTGTGTTCGCGGTTTCTAGTCAGCGAACACGACCGTCAGCACGGCCGGCTTTATCGCACCATAGAACGCGGCTTCGACGCGGTGGTTGACGCCTATCGGCGCGGCCTCGACATCGTGCTGCGGCATCAATTTGCGACGCTGATGGTGTTCTTCGCCACGGTAGCGATCACCGGCGTTCTGTTCGTGCTGATCCCGAAAGGCTTCTTCCCGACCCAGGACATCGGCATGATCTTGGGCATCTCCGAAGCGGGTCAGGACGTCTCGCCGCAAAAGATGCGCCAGATCCAGCTGCAGCTTTCCGATGTGATCGCGCAGGACCCGGACGTTGCCGACTTTGGTTCGTTCTTCGGGCCGAGCTACGGCAACACCCAGAACACCGGCCGGTTCATCATCGGATTGAAGCTGCGCGATGATCGCGAAGCCTCGGCATCGCAGATCATCGACCGGTTGCGCCCGAAACTCGCGCAAGTGCCGGGCGTCAGGTTGTTCCTGCAGCCGGCGCAGGACATCACCGTCGGCGGCCGCATCGCCCGCGGCCAATTTCAATACGTATTGCAGGATCCCGACCTGCACGAGCTCGAGACTTGGGCGCCACGACTGACCGCAAAGCTAAAGACGCTGCCGCAATTGGCCGATGTCGCCACCGATGCGCAAAACAGCGCGCCGCTGCTCACCATCACGATCAACCGTGACGCGGCAGCGCGTTTCGGTATTCAGCCGCAGCTTATCGACAGTACGCTCAATGGAGCTTTCGGCCAGGATCAGGTGACGCAATATTTCACCAACAATTCTTACTATCTCATCCTGGAAGTGCTGCCGGAATTGCAGGGCCGGCTACAGACGCTCAATGAGCTTTACATCAAAGCGCCGAGCAATGGACAGCTCGTCCCGCTTTCGACTCTGGTGCGGGTCGACACCGCTCACGTCGGGCCGCTCCTGGTGTCGCATTCCGGACAGTTCCCTGCCGTCACCCTGACCTTCAATCTGCCGCCGGGCGTAGCACTCGGCCAGGCGGTTGACGCCATTACCAGCGCCGCCGCCGAAATCGGCATGCCGCAATCGCTGATCGGCAGCTTCCAGGGCAACGCGCAGGCGTTTCAGGCGGCGCTGTCGAACGAACCGATCCTGATCGCCGCCGCGCTCGTCGTCGTTTATGTCATCCTTGGCGTGCTTTATGAGAGCTACATTCATCCGCTGACGATCTTGTCGACACTGCCCTCGGCCGGCGTCGGAGCGCTGCTGGCGCTGTTGATCGGCGGCTTCGATCTGTCGGTGATCGGTATTATCGGCATCATTCTCCTCATCGGCATCGTCAAGAAGAACGGCATCATGCTCGTCGATTTTGCCATCAACCGCGAGCGCGCCGGGCTGGCGCCGCGCGAGGCGATCAGGCAAGCGTGTCTGTTGCGGTTCCGGCCGATCGTGATGACGACGATGACCGCGCTGTTAAGCGGCGTCGCGCTGATGGTCGGCCACGGCGCCGGTTCCGAGCTGCGGCAACCGCTCGGCTATTCCATGGTCGGCGGTTTGGCGCTCAGTCAAATATTGACGTTGTTCACCACGCCGGTGATCTATCTCTATCTCGACCGGTTCCAGACATGGTTGCGCGGCGACAAAGAGGAACCGCAGCAAGCGCAGGAAGCACTGCCGCTCGCCGCCGAATAAGCTTCGTTAGCGCCATCGCGCGCGGTTCCAAAATTTGTTGTTAAATATTTTTCATGCAAGTTCCCGCACAAATGCCGTGCGCTGCGGAACTCGCTTCCGACGCTTCGCGTTTTATCCCTCTGACGCGCAATGAAAACAGGAGGAGACGATGAAGAAGCTTGCGCTTGGAATCGGCACAGCGGCACTCTTGACCGCGGCCGCGGCCGCGCCTGCGATGGCGCAGGTCGGAGTCTACGCGGGGCCGTTTGGCGTAGGCGTCGGAGTCGGCGCGCCTGCTTACTATGACTGCGGCTACTACGGCTATCCGTGCGGCTACTATGACTACTACGGTGGCCCAAACATCGTCGTGGGCAGTGGCGGCTGGGGCGGCGGTTGGCACCATGGATGGAATGGCGGTCACGCCCACTTCCATCACCGCTAGCCACATCTATCAGTAGCGTGGATCACCGCAACTAGCAGAAACGCCATAACGCGGTGATCAAGGCGGAAAGGGCTTCTCCAAGCGGGAGGCCCTTTTCGTTGCAAACAATTCGCTGCACATTCTGTAATGACAAAGTTCTCGCAGAGCGGCTTTTGCGCCGCAGCGATGAACAATCCCGCACACCGGAATGTGAATTGAACCTGGCGCGGTCACCCCGCGTTCATAGATGCATCGTCAGCGACGAAGTGCCATGATTGTCGCATAGGAAGCATGATCCGGAGCGTGGTGCGCTCGGGAATAGCTGGCGGACTAAGGCGATCATGCTTCGGTATAAGCTTGGGGCCGTTCGCGGGCCATTGTTTTAACAAAAAACTGCCCGCGGCGCGCCCCACCAACTTTAAGACCGACGTTAAGGAGGAGCGCCAATGGCTTTTTCGCACATCCTAGTCGGCGCGAGCACCAATCCCGCGCAGCTGGTCGTTCGCCGCATCTCGCTGGCCGATCTTCGTTATGCGCTGGCCCGCGGCATTGACGATTTTACCGCGGTGCCTAGCCACGCCCTTTTTCTGTGCGTGATTTATCCCTTGCTCGGAATTTTGCTGATCGGCTTGACGCTGGGCAATTCGCTCTTGCCATTGGCATTCCCGATTGCGGCAGGTTTTGCGCTGGTCGGACCGCTTGCCGCCATCGGCCTCTATGAACTGAGCCGGCGTCGCGAAGCCGGACTCGATAGCTCATCGGGCCATGCCTTGAATGTGCTGCATTCGCCGTCGCTCGGCGCGATCATCGCGCTTGGCGTACTATTGATGGCGATTTTCTTGATCTGGTTGGTCGTTGCCCAGGCGCTTTATATCGCGATCTTCGGCTACACGCCGCCCGCATCGGTCACGCAGTTCGCCCGCGACGTGCTCACGACGATGCCGGGATGGACTCTAATCATAGTCGGCACCGGCATTGGCTTTTTGTTCGCCGCGTTGGTGCTTTCGATCAGCGCGATCTCGTTTCCGTTGCTGCTTGACCGCGATGTCGGCGCGGCGGTCGCCGTGTATACGTCGCTGCGGGTGATGGCGGCAAATCCGATTCCGATGGCGCTGTGGGGATTGATCGTCGCCGCTTTGCTGGTGATCGGCTCGATTCCCTTCTTCGTCGGCTTGACTGTAGTCATGCCGGTACTCGGGCACGCGACATGGCACCTCTACCGGCGCACCATCGAGCCGGATCCCAATCCGCACCCGGATTATCAGCCGCGCGAGCGCCCGCGCCGCTCGGCGGCGGATTTCCCAGCCGCGCTGTTTCCGACGCGGGAGTAAGAGCGCTCATTCGAATACGCCACGACGACACAGGCTCGGGCCGAACTGGCATGAGATGATCGTGCCGCGCGCGTTGCGGTGGTTTGTCGGCGCACGGCAAAAGCCTATGATGGGTCAGGTACGGCAAAATTGCCGAAACGGTTGCGTCGCATGCTTGACCTTGGTCTGAGTTTTCTCGGCAGTGTGGCGCGCGACCCTAACGCGGTTGCCATCGTCGACCAGGACCTGCGCTTGACCTATGCGCAATGGTACCGCCGCATCTCGGCGCTCGTCGCCGGGCTCGACTCGCTCGGGCTCAAATCCGGCGATCACATCGTCACTGCGCTGGCGAACCGTTGGGAAGCCGCGACCTTGCACTGGGCCTGTCAATTCGCCGGCGTGATCATCACGCCGGTGAACTGGCGCTCGACGGCAAGCGAACTTGATTTCTATCTGCAAGACGCCGAGGCCAAAGCCGTGGTCTATGAGGAGGTATCCGCTGCCGCGGTGGCCGGCTCGGCGCAGGCGCAGAGCCTGCCGCAGATCGCGCTCGACACCGTTTCCGCGGGAGCAATCTCGTTCGCCAAGTTAACTGCCGCCACTACGCCTGACGCGCAACCGCGCGCCGATGCCGAGGCCTGGTCGGTTATGCTCTATACCTCCGGCACGAC
>JBASAH010000421.1:0-6124 GCA_049650505.1 Xanthobacteraceae bacterium | reverse complement strand
CTTCCTGGTCTGCATGTGCGTTCTGATGCTGCAGATCGTGGAGACGCGCATTCTGTCGGTCATCAGCTTCTATCATCTGGCGTTTTTCGCGATCAGTATGGCGATGTTCGGCATGACCGCCGGCTCGCTGATCGTCTATTTCAATCCAACGTTTTTTGCGCCCGAACGGCTGTTCGGCAATGTCATCTGGATCACGGCGGCGTTTGCCGTCGCTGTCGTATTGTCAACAACGATGCTTATCTCGACGGTGGTTATCGATCCGGCGACGGGCTTTTTGCTGGCGGTACTGTTGTGGGGCAAGGTGATTGCCGCGCTGGTTCCGCCCTATGTGTTCGCAGGGATGGCGATCTCCCTGGCGCTGACGCGTAGTCCCTGGCCGGTGGGACTCGTTTATGGCGCCGATCTTGCAGGCGCCGCATTCGGGTGCCTCGGGGCGCTCGTACTGATGAGCACGTTCGACGGCGTGTCCGCCATGCTGATGGTCGGCGCGATCGGCGCTGTAGCCTCATGCGCCTTCGCGCTCGCTGGCCGCGACTATGCCAGAAGCACATTGCCGGGCTGGCTTGGCGTCCTGCAACGTCCCGGACTGCTCGCCGTCGTGTTCGCGCCCGTTGCGCTGGGCAACGCGGCACTTCAACCGAACGGTCTGCACCTCACAGTGGCCAAGGGCCAGATCGAGGACGTCGCCAATTTCGAGTACGTCGGGTGGAATTCCTATTCGCGCATCGTGGCGGAAAAGACTTCGCGAGGTTATCCGATGATGTGGGGCGGTTCGTCAAAAGCGCGGTACGAGAAGATCGACCAGCGATACATGAACATCGATGGCGATGCCGGCACCGCAATGTACCGCTTCGGCGGCCAAATCGACGACGTCGCTTTCTTAAAGAACGACATCACCAATCTCGCTTACTACATCCGCAACCGTGGACGCTCCGCGGTGATCGGTGTCGGCGGCGGACGGGACCTGCTGGCCGCCTATGTGTTCGGTTTCCGCGACGTGACCGGCGTCGAGCTCAATTCGATCTTCGTCGATCTGCTCACGCGCCGGTTCCGCGACTTCAATCATCTAGCGGACCTGCCCGGGGTAAAATTCAAAGTCGACGAAGCGCGCAGCTGGTTCGCCAGCGCCGGACGCAATCGCGGTTTCGACCTGCTGCAAATGAGCATGGTCGACACCTGGGCGGCCACCGGCGCGGGCGCGTTCTCGCTATCGGAGAACGGACTTTACACCGTGGAAGGCTGGCGCGAATTCCTCGGTAGCCTGGCGCCGGAGGGCGTGTTTACAGTGTCGCGCTGGTACTCGCCGAAAGATGTGGACGAGACCGGGCGGTTGTTGAGCCTCGCCAAGGCCGCTCTCCTCGATGTCGGCGTGCCGGACCCGCGGCGCCATCTTGTGCTGGCAGCGTTCGACAATCTGTCGACCCTGATCGTGAGCCGCGCACCGTTCTCACGTGACGACCTGGCGCGGCTACACGACGTCACCGCACAAATGGGCTTCTCGATCCTGGTCAGTCCAGACGCGCCGGAGCCATCGGAGGTGCTGCAGCAGATCATGGCGGCCCCCGATATTGCAGCGCTGCAGGCGCTGTCGGCCAAATTCCACCTCGACGTGTCGCCGCCGACAGACGACCGTCCATTCTTCTTCAATCAGCTACGCATCACCGATCCGGCATCGATGCTGCGCGCGATGCAGGCGGATTCCGGCGTCATTAAAGGCAACCTCGGCGCGACGATCGTGCTGCTCATCATCATTGCGCTGTCGTTCGTGCTGGTGGTGCTCACCATTGTGCTGCCGGCGCTGCCGTCGGTTCGGCGCGTGTCGCGCCGGCTGGTCGGCGCGGGCACGGTCTATTTTTTGCTCATCGGTTTTGGATTCATGTTCGTCGAGATCGGCTTAATTCAGCGGGTGTCGCTCTTTCTCGGGCACCCGGTGTATGGGCTCGCGGTCGGCCTGTTCGCCATCATTCTCTCGACCGGCGTTGGCAGCCTCATCAGCGACCGTCTTCCGCTCAGCAGTCCGCGCCGCCTCATGCTGTGGTGCGGGACGCTCACATTTTATCTTGGGGCGCTGCCATTTTGGCTGCCGCTTTTCGTCGGCGCTTTCGAAGCGAGCCCGATCGTGATCCGCGCCGCAGCGGCGGTCCTGATGGTTGCGCCGCTCGGACTGCTCATGGGATTCGGCTTTCCCACCGGCATGGCGCTCGTTAATGCGCTCGACACGCGTCCGACGCCCTGGTTCTGGGCAATCAATGGCGCCGCCGGCGTGCTCGCGGCGAGCATCGCGGTCGCCGTCAATATCGCCTTTTCGATCAGCACCACCATCTGGCTCAGTGCCATCTGCTACCTGCTTGTCGGCGCGGCGGCACTCGCTCTGGTGAGGGAATCACCCGCCGCGTGCGGTGCCGTGGCGGCCACGGCCTGAAGTTGCCTGGCTCGGCCAATTGGGTTCGTTTCGTAATACGTGTATGGCAGCGACTACTTCTCGCCGCGGCTACTTTGCCGTTTTGATTTGGCGGTCAAAGCAATCTCGATCAGGCGGCGAATGGCTCAAGGCCGACCGGGAGTATCGGATTTTGCGACTTAACTGGTAAGATCGTCCGGCTACCGGCTATGTTTGCTCAAAACGAGCGACGCAAGAGAAAAAGAGTGCCGATTTACGATGAAAGTCGACGAGGCAAAATCTGCCGAACTAGTGGCAAGGCTCGAAACATTACCATTTTCGAAATGGCACAGAGATTTTTTTATTCTCGGCTTCATTGGGGTCATGTTCGATGCGGCCGATTTTGCTTTATTCGGCGCCGCATTGCCGCCGATCGCGCGCGAGTTTGGCCTCGGACCTGCACAATCTGGACTGCTCGCGACTGTGGGTTTGATCGGCGCGTTTGTCGGCGCGCTGTTTTGGGGCACGGTGTCGGACTATATCGGACGGCGGACGGCGTTCTCAGCGACCATTGGAATTTTTTCCGTATTCACCGCTCTTGTTGCGGCGTCGTGGAATGTCGCCTCGCTCGCAGTCTTTCGTTTCCTGTCAAATTTTGGCTTGGGCGGCGAGGTTCCGGTTACCTCAACACTGGGCTCAGAATTTAGCCCTAGCCGCATTCGCGGCGCCATGGCTGGAAATCTGCTCACCGCCTTTCCGGTTGGGCTCATCCTCGCCGCGGTCTTAAGCCTTACTATTCTGCCGACCTTTGGTTGGCGAGCGCTGTTCGCGGTCGGCATAATTCCCGCTGCCTTGCTGTTCTTCGTACGCCGCTACATGCCCGAATCGGTGCGTTACCTGCTGAGTAAAGGCCGGCTCGCCGAAGCGGAGCAAACCGTCGCTCACATTGAAAGACAGGCGCTGGGCCGCGAGCGCTCCGTCGACGAATTGCAGTCAATGCCGCAGCTTCGTCCCGAGGTGGCGGTGAAGACCGGCGTGACCGTCTTAGAGTTGTTCACCGAAGGACGGGCCTTGCGGACCGTTCTGATATGGATTGTGTCGTTCGGTTTTTTTTGGTCGTCGAATGGTATTCTTTTCATGCTGCCGACCATCCTGACGCAGCAGGGAATTCCATTGACCCAAGCGATCACCTATCAGCTGGTGCAGGCGATCGGCGGCGTGTTCGGCTATACCGCGTGCAGCTTTCTGATCGACCGCTACGGTCGCCGTCCGGTGCTATTTCTTTATTATTTCATCGGTGCCTTCTTCCACCTGTGGTTCGCAATGTCGACCGGTCTGGCTACTTTCATTGCCGCGTTCCTGGTTGGCTGGGTCAATCCCGGCGTCTATGGATCTACTGGTGTATACGTTGGAGAGCTCCACCCGACCCCTATCCGTGCGACAGCCGTGGGATGGTTCTTCGGCATCGGCCGTATCGGATCGTTTTTAGTGCCCACAGTCGTTGGCTTAATGCTCGCTTACGGCTTAGCCAAATACACGCTCTACATGTTTGCCTTTAGCTTCCTCATCGCGTCGGTCGCGCTCATTCTCATTGGCATTGAAACCAAAGGACGCGTGCTTGAGGAGATTACGCAGGCAAAGCCTGCAGTGGCGTAGCCAGTTGATCAACCAACCACGATCTGGCGCGTTTTATGGGCGTCGGAATTTTCAATACTTGAGGACCAAATTACAAATAATCGCCTGCCAAATAATCGTGCCAAAAAACAAGGACTGAGAAATGGCGACGTTCGAACCCGAAGGATTTTCCCGGTGAAAATTGACATTTTCAACCACTTCATGCCGAAACAATATTTTGACCGGCTGCACCGGCTGATCCCTGGCCATGTCGTGCTCAGCGCCTTTCCCAGGGTAAAACCTCTGGTCGAGGTTGACGCGCGGCTGCGGCTGATCGACGAATTCGCTGACTTGCAGCACGTGCCTTCTTTGGCCAATCCACCAGTGGAATTGATCGGTCCGCCAGAGGTAAGCGTTCAACTTGCGCGGATCGCTAATGATGCGCTCGCCGAGCTCTGCGCGAAATATCCGAGGTATTTTCCTGCGTTTATCGCAGCGCTGCCAATGAATGATGTCGATGCGACACTCGCTGAGATTGATCGCGCCATTGGCGAACTCGGCGCCCGTGGCGTGCAGATCTTTACCAACGTTGCCGGCAAGCCACTCACTCGCCCAGAGTTTAGGCCCATATTTAAGCGAATGGCGGAGCACGATCTTCCGGTGTGGGTGCATCCCATGCGTGGCCCACAGTTTGCCGACTATGCGAGCGAGCAAGTTTCGGAAGACGAAGTCTGGTTTATGTTTGGTTGGCCGTACGAGACGACTGCATGTATGACGCGGCTGATCTATTCCGGTCTTTTTGACGAATTACCCAAGCTCAAGATCATCACCCACCACATGGGTGGCATGATTCCATATTTTGCTGGCAAGGTATCGCTTGGCTTTCGCCAGATTTTCTATGGCACGCCGGAGCGCAATCCAGTCGCTGAAGAGCGCGGGTTGAAAAGGCCGCCAATCGACTATTTCAAAATGCTCTATGCCGATACCGCACTGAATGGCATCCACTCGGCCACGCGGTGCGGGCATGCGTTTTTCGGCAGTCAATCGTGCCTTTTTGCCACCGATGCTCCGTTTGATGCCGAAGGCGGCCGCGGTCTCATCCGCGGCACAATCGATGCGCTTGAAGCACTTGATATAACAACGGCAGAGCGCGAGTTGATCTTTGCCGGTAATGCCCAGGCTTTACTCAAGTTGCCGACACAAACCAAAGCCAAAACGACCGCAACCGGATGAAAACCGAAAACATCACAGTGAAGCTGCGCGATGGTGCAATGGGCGCTTATCTCGCCATTCCAGATCAGACGCCGGCCGGGGCGATAATTGCCATTATGGAGATCTGGGGCGTCAATGACACGATGCGCCACCATGCCTACGAGTTTGCTGATGCTGGTTACCTTTGCCTGGTGCCGGATCTGTTTTGGCGGCAAGAGCCTGGTGTGGAGCTTTCTGATAAGAAACCCGATGACGTGAAGAAAGCATTCGATCTCTATTATGACTTTGATTACGACCTTGCCGTCCGCGACATGGAAGACATCAGGCACTATCTTGCCGGGCGCAAGGAGTGCAATGGCAAAGTCGGCGCCGTTGGCTATTGTCTGGGCGGCAAGCTTTGTTACCTGATGTGCTGCCGGACCGACATCGATTGCGCGGTTGCCTATTACGGAACGTATATTGAACACCACATCCGCGAGGCAAAAGACCTGCACCGGCCATTTGTCTTGCATATGGCGTTGAAGGACCGCTGGGTGCAGGTTGAGGTGAACGACCTATTGGAGCGGCGGCTGTCGCCCAGTCCGCTGGTCACGATTCACAAATATCCCAATGCCGATCATTGCTTTCGCGCGTTACGGTGGGCTGACCTACCGCAAGCCCGAAGCTGATCGCGCGCTCGAGCTGACCCTCGATTTTTTTGGCATTTGAAGACAGCGGCCTAACGCTTCTCGCCTCTTTTTTATCGGCGCTGCCGTGGCGCTGCTTTCGTAACCGCACCCCAGGACCACCGCCGTTCTCGTCGATGAAGTCGACCAGTGTGTGCTTGGTTAGCTGTCTGTCGATCGAATTGGGTTCGTTTTGCTAAATCCGGCCGGACCCAAACGGCGCCGGCTTGCAATTGACTGACTGGTCAGTCAT
>JBASAH010000420.1:0-10255 GCA_049650505.1 Xanthobacteraceae bacterium | reverse complement strand
GGCCTCATATTCGCGCTGTAGCCGCTCGGCCGGCAGCCACGGCTCCAGCGCCGGCACCACGATGGACGAATGCGCCGCCGCTCCACCGAAAAGCTCCGATTGGCCGCGCACGGTATCATCTTGCGTGCGCTGCGCGGTTGCAAGAATTGCATCGACGGCGGCAGAGGCGCGCGCGCGATTTGGCTCGATGCAGTCGAACGCGCCGGCGGCGCCGAGGCTTTCCAGCACGCGCTTGTTGACGGCGCGCGGATTGATGCGGCGGCCAAAATCAGAAAGGTCGGTGAAGGCGCGTTCGCCGCGTGCCGCGACAATGCTCTCGACTGCTTGGCGGCCTACCCCGCGCAGCGCCGCCAACGCGTAATGGATGGTATTGCCCTCGACCTCAAATTCGACTTCCGACCGATTGACCGACGGCGGCTCGACTTTGATGCCAAGCCGCTCGGCTTCGTCGCGAAACTCGGCAAGCTTGTCGGTGTTGCCCATGTCCAGCGTCATCGACGCGGCCATGAACTCGACCGGGTAGTTGGCTTTCATATACGCGGTTTGATACGTCAGTAGCGCGTACGGTGCCGAATGCGACTTATTGAAACCGTATTCCGCGAATTTCGCACATGTATCGAAAATGGCTTCCGCGTCCGCGCGTCCGATACTGCGCGCGACCGCGCCAGCGACGAAACTGTCGCGTTGCGCCGCCATCTCCTTCCTATCTTTCTTGCCCATGGCGCGACGCAGAATGTCGGCCTTGCCTAGGCTGTAGCCGGCAAGATCGCGCGCGATCTGCTGCACCTGCTCCTGATAGGTAATGATCCCGTAGGTCGCTCTCAGGATAGGCTCGAGCTTGGGATGCAAATAATCAGTGCGCTCGTGGCCGAGCTTGCGCGCGCAATACGTCGGAATGTTCGCCATCGGGCCTGGGCGATACAGCGCCACTAGCACAATCAGATCCTCGAATCGGTCGGGGCGCATATCGATGAGCGCGCGCCGCATTCCGGCGCTTTCCACCTGGAACACGCCGACCGTCTCGCCGCGTGCCAGCATCTGATAGGTTTGGGCGTCGTCGAGCGGCAGATTGGACAGATCGATCTCGATGCCGCGCCGGCGCACGAGCCTGACGGCGCGGTCGAGCACGGTAAGGGTCTTGAGGCCGAGGAAGTCGAACTTCACGAGACCTGCCGGCTCGACCCATTTCATATTGAATTGGGTCACCGGCATCAGTGATTTCGGATCGCGATAGAGCGGGACCAGTTTGGTGAGCGGCCGGTCGCCGATCACGATGCCGGCGGCATGGGTGGACGCGTGCCGGGTGAGGCCTTCCAACTTTTGCGCAATATCGAAGGCCCGGCGCGTTACCGGATCGCGATCCCGTTCGGCCTGTAGTCGCGGTTCGTCCTCGATGGCGCGGCCGAGTGAAATCGGATTCGCAGGATTTTGCGGCACGAGCTTGCATAATCTGTCGACCTGGCCGTAGGGCATTTGCAAAACCCGCCCGACGTCGCGCAGCACGCCGCGCGCTTGCAGCGTGCCGAACGTGATAATCTGTGCGACCTGGTCGCGACCGTACTTCTCCTGCACGTAGCGAATGACCTCGTCGCGCCGGTCCTGGCAGAAGTCGACGTCGAAATCCGGCATCGAAATCCGCTCGGGATTGAGAAAGCGCTCGAACAACAGGCCGAAGCGGATCGGATCGAGATCGGTGATGGTCAGCGCGTAAGCGACCAGCGAGCCGGCGCCGGAGCCGCGGCCTGGTCCGACCGGGATGCCTTGCGCCTTGGCCCATTGGATGAAATCGGCAACGATCAGGAAATAGCCGGCATAGTGCATGTCGACGATGACGCCGAGCTCGAATTCGAGCCGCTCGCGATAATCCTCGACGCTTTGCCCTGGCGCGGTGCCATAGCGCGCCAAGCGCTGTTCTAGACCCGATCGCGCCGCGCGGCGGAGTTCCTGTCCCTCGGCGGCCTCGGATGCGTCCGGGTTCGGTTCGTTTTGGTTCGGGAGCGCGGCATCTACTCCTGAACTCGCCCCGGCCGCGCGCGCGCTTCTACCGGCGGCGAAGCGTGGCAGGATCGGCGCCAGAGTGCGCGGCCGGAAGACACAGCGTTGCGCAATTTCCACCGTTGCCGCCAGCGCCTCCGGCAGATCGGCAAATAAAGCCGCCATTTCGGCGCGGGTCTTAAAGCGGTGCTCCGGCGTCAATTGGCGGCGGTCGGAATCGGCGATCAGCTTGCCTTCCGCGATGCAGAGCAGGGCGTCGTGCGCCTCGTAATCCTCGCGCGCCGCGAAGAACGGCTCGTTGGTCGCCACGAGCGGCAGACCGCGCGCATAGGCGAGATCGATCAGCTGGGACTCCGCCAACCGCTCGCTTGGCATGCCGTGGCGTTGCAATTCTATGTAGAAGCGGTCGGCGAAGAGCTGCTGCAATGTTTCGCAGCGCGCCAGCGTGACCGGGATCTGTCCGGTGACGATTGTGCCATCGAGCGGTCCGCTCGGGCCGCCGGAAAGCGCGATCAGGCCGTCGGCGCCGTCAGCGAGCCAGCTGATTTTAATGTGCGGCTGTTGCTGCGCCTCGGTCTCAAGATAGGCGCGCGAGCATAGTCGCATCAGGCTGCGGTAACCCTGCTCGTCGGCTGCGAGTAACACAAGGCGCGGAAAAGCCTGTTCGGCAGCCGCATTGCGTGTTTCCAAATCGCCAAAGTCGATCGCCATCGCACAGCCGACGATCGGCTGAATGCCGTAGCCAGCCAGTTTTTCCGAGAATTCGAGCGCACCGAACATATTGTCGGTGTCGGTGAGAGCGAGCGCGGGCTGGCGGTCGTGTTTGGCGAGCTCGGCCAAGCGCGCAATCGTCAGCGCCCCTTCGAGCAGCGAATAGGACGAATGGACGTGGAGATGAACAAAAGCCGGTTCAGCTGGCATTAAGGGGGATCCATCTGGCGTTCGCCGGGTGGCGACCGCGCAAAGCTACGCGTGGCCAAAACAGAGCGACGCGATTCTCGCCCGACGAGCAAATGGCTTTTCACCCCTATGCCCGCTATCCCCGGCACGCCTTGCAATGAACCCGCGCCCAGCACCAACGGGCGTTGGCGGCGCTCGTTCGCTTAAAGCAGGCCCAACACCTGCGCCCATACCGCGACGGTCGCGAGAAACAGGCTCAAAGACGCTAAAGCTACCGCCTCTTCAAAAACCGACCGGATCATGACTGGCCCCATTCATACCGCTGGCTCTAGAACATAGCATGAACATAGTTCACATCTTGTTCCTGGTCAAGATAGGAAGGGTCAGTCGGCGATCGCCGCCGCTGAAGCGTGTGCGGCCTGATATTAATCTACAGGAGGCTACCGAAGAAATTAGATGACTTGTCGATTATGGACCCACATGACGGATTCGTTTTTGATCCAACATCCCGCATCGCCTTCCCTCGCAAAGCCTTCGATCTGCTCGACCGCGCCATCCGGGGGGTTTGGTCATTTCGCATAGCCCTGCGATCTGAGCCAATCTATGCGGCGGCTGCCCTGCATCCACTCGTCAAAGTCGGCCTTGCTCGTCAGGCCCTTGATGTACCGGATTTCCGCACCGGGACAGTGGGCCTCGATCTGCCAGTCGCCCTCCGCGATGCGTTTCGGCTTGAAGATGATCCGGATTCGAGGAGATTTTCCCATACCGCCGTATATGACCTGTCCTGCTCAGGCCGCAAGCCTCAATCGGGGCCGTCTTATTCAAACTGACCCACTACGGAAGGCCATGTTTACGGGGGTGGCAGCGATCTAAATCGACCCGTTGCCGACCGATCGCCGATAAATCATGCTTGCGGCGCCGTCCCCTCGCGAACCAACCTCACCATTTGTACGGCGACCGGCGGCCGATTCCCCCTTTGCCATTCCGTAGACGGAGGATCTGATGCGAAAATTCACTACTTTGACGGCTGCGGCGCTTGTGCTCGCAGTGTCGGCTGTTGCGGCCACCGCGCAGATTCAATCGCCCGGCGCGGCACGCCTGCATGCGCAAATTCAAAACGCCACGCCGATTGTCAAAGACGTCGCCTGCCGCGGCTTTGGGCCGTTTTGTCCGCCGGGCACGACCCGCCGCTGCGGACCATACCGCTGCTGGTGCGTCCGCTGTTATTGACGCTCGGGCCGCGCCGGTTTGCTCTCCAAGAAGCGGTCGCCCTCGGCGACTAGACTTGGTGGCCGCGGTGACGGCGCCGTGCCTGAACTCAAACCGAGACTGGACGTTCTCTTCTCGACAGCGATGCGAGAGGGATAACCCATGAAACCGGTGGTTTGCCTATTGGGTACTCTAATCGTGACGACCGCGATCGGCACGCCGGCTCATGCGCAGAACTATCCATGGTGCGCCTATTACAGCGGCCGCGCGCTGGGCGGCGCGACCAATTGTGGCTTCACCACTTTTCAGCAATGCCTGGCCACGGTGAGCGGCATCGGCGGTTTCTGTGAGCCAAATACGCAATACCGCCCGCCACCCGGACCGCACCGGCGTTACCGCGGCTATCAATATTAAAGCGTCCGCTCATTCCCGCGAAGGCGGGAATCCAGTAATTCTGGGTCCCCGCTTTCGCGGGGACGAGCGGAATATAAAGCCGATTCAACCTAAACACACTACGATCTAGGCGAACGTTCTCAGCCGCGCTCAAGAGAGTTCGACCACAAGGCCGTCGCGGAGCGTGACGCGGCGATCCATTTGCCCCGCGATGTCGAGATTATGCGTCGCGATGATCGCGGCGAGACCCGAGGCGCGCACCAATTGATTGAGCGTCGCGAACACATGCCCCGCTGTGTGCATGTCGAGATTGCCGGTCGGCTCGTCGGCAAGGAGAATGCGCGGCGCATTGGCGACCGCGCGCGCGATGGCGACGCGCTGCTGTTCGCCGCCCGACAATTCCGCCGGCCGATGCATCAGGCGTTCTTTCAGGCCGAGATAGCTGAGAAGCTCGATGCTACGGTTGGCGGCCTCGCGGTGCGGCAGCCCGCGGATCATCTGCGGCAGGACCACGTTTTCCAACGCCGAAAATTCCGGCAACAGATGATGAAATTGATAAACAAATCCAATTTCGGTGCGCCTGATGCGGGTGCGCTGAAGGTCGGAAAGATGCGATGTCGCGACTGCATCGATATAGACTTCGCCGGCATCCGGATGTTCGAGCAGCCCGGCAATATGCAACAGCGTCGATTTACCCGCACCTGACGGCGCCACCAGCGCGACCGATTGGCCCGGCCACACCGCAAGCTCCGCGCCTTTGAGAATGGTCAGCGTCGAATCGCCTTGATGGAACTGCCGGCTTATGCCGTGCAGGAAGACGATCGGGTGATCTTCACTGGCTGCTGAGGTCTTCGGCTCGCGTATCGTGGTTTTGTCGTCCATTGCGTCGGATCACTCGTAGCGCAGAGCTTCGACGGGATCGAGCCGCGCCGCCCGCCAGGACGGATAGAGCGTCGCGAGCAATGATAGGCCGAGGGCCATGACGAGGACAGCTAAAGTTTCCTTCAGATTCATGTCCGCCGGAAGTTTGGAGAGGAAATAAAGCTCCGGCGAAAACAGCTCGGTGTTGGTCAGCCACGACAGGAAACGGCGAATTTCCTCGATATTGAGGCAGACGATCGTGCCGAGCAGAAAGCCGACCAAAGTGCCGACCACCCCGATCGAGGCGCCGGTGATGAGAAATACCCGCATCATGGCGCCCTGGGTGGCGCCCATTGTGCGCAAGATCGCGATATCGCTGCCTTTATCCTTCACCAGCATGATCAGTCCGGAGACGATATTGAGCGCCGCCACCAACACGATCAGCGTGAGGATCAGAAACATCACGTTGCGTTCAACCTGGAGCGCGTTGAAGAAGGTCGCGTTGCGCTGCCGCCAATCGATCATGTAGATCGGTCGCGCGGCCGTATCGGTTACCGCTTGGCGGAAGCGATCGATGTTGTCCGGATCGTTGGTATAGATCTCGATCGCGGTGACATCGCCGGCGCGATTGAAATAGGCCTGCGCCTCGGTGAGCGGCATGAACACGAAGGCGGAATCGTATTCCGACATTCCGATCTCGAAAACGGCGGCGACCTTGTAGGCCTTGATGCGCGGGGTCGTGCCCATTGGCGTCACCGCGCCGCGCGGCGCCACGAGCGTAATATTGTCGCCCGCGCGGACCGAAAGCTGCTCCGCAAGACGGCGGCCAATCACCAGCCCTTGCCCGGTATCGAAGCCATCGAGCGTGCCTTGTTTGATATTGCTGGCGATCTGCGACAGCTTCGTCAGGTCGGCGCCGAGCATGCCGCGCACCACCACGCCGGATGCGTTGAACGGCGATGATGCGAGCGCCTGACCTTCGACCAGCGGCGCAGCCAGCGTGATGCCGTCCAACCTGGCGACACGATCGGCCACCGCGGCATAGTCGGTTAGCGGCGATTCAAGCGGCTGAATCAACAGGTGACCGTTCAGGCCGAGAATCTTCGACAACAGCTCCTGGCGGAAGCCGTTCATCACCGCCATCACGATGATTAAGGTCGCCACGCCAAGCATGATGCCGAGGAAGGAGAATCCGGCGATCACCGAAATAAAGCCTTCCCTGCGCCGCGCCCGCAGATAACGCAGCGACAGCATCCATTCGAAGGCGGCAAACGGTAGGGTGCCGGTCGGCTCGGCCATGAATACTAGTCCCCGTGGACGCCCGGAGTTTCACACGATTCTGGCGGTTTCAAGCCGCGTAAAATCGCGTCAGACCGGCACCACGCACAGATTCATGCGCCAAGTTCAGTCGAGACGTTCATTCGATAAGCCGCGCCACCGCATCGCCGGGCGATAAAAGTTCCCGCTCCCCGCTGGCACGGCGTTTCACTTCAACCTTACCTTCGGCGAGACTGCGGGGCCCCACCATGATCTGCCAGGGCATGCCGATGAGGTCGGCAGTCGCGAATTTCGCGCCCGGCCGTTCATCGCGATCGTCGTAAAGCGTATCGATGCCCTTGCCGGTCAGTGCGGCATACAATTTTTCGCACGCTGCGTCGGTATCGCTCGCGCCTTGTTTGAGATTGAGAATCATCACCTTGAACGGTGCGACCGGCTCCGGCCATTTGATGCCAGCTTCGTCGTGGGAGGCTTCGATAATGGCGGCAACGAGCCGGCTCGGCCCGATGCCATAAGAACCCATGTGGACAGCATGATCGACGCCGTCCGGGCCGGTAACCACGGCTTTCATCGGCTCGGAATATTTGGTGCCGAAATAGAAGATATGTCCGACTTCGATGCCGCGCGCGGACAGCCCTTTGCCAGTTCCAAGCTTGGCAAAAACAGCGGCATCGTGCTTTTCGGACGTGGCCGCGTATAGCGACGTCCATTTGTCGATGATCGCCTGCAGCCCGGCAACGTCGTTGAAATCTACGTCCGGGCCCGGTACTTCGAAGCTAAGGTAGTCGCTGTGACAGAACACTTCGCTCTCGCCGGTCTCCGCCAGTATGATGAACTCGTGTGAGAGATTGCCGCCGATCGGTCCGCTTTCGGCAACCATCGGTATCGACCGCAAGCCCATGCGCGCGAAGCTGCGCAGATAAGCGACAAACATGCGGTTATAGGCGTGCTTGGCGCCGGCGAAGTCGAGGTCGAAAGAATACGCATCCTTCATCAAAAATTCGCGCCCGCGCATCAGCCCGAAGCGCGGCCGGACCTCGTCACGGAATTTCCATTGAATGTGATAGAGATTGAGCGGCAAGTCTTTGTACGAGCGCACATAACTGCGGAAAATCTCGGTGATCATTTCCTCGTTAGTCGGGCCATAGAGCATTTCGCGTTCATGGCGATCGCGAATGCGCAGCATCTCCTTGCCGTAGGCTTCGTAGCGACCGCTCTCGCGCCAAAGCTCAGCCGATTGGATGGTTGGCATCAACAGTTCGATCGCGCCGGAGCGGTTCTGCTCCTCGCGCACGATCGCGCAGATCTTTTGTAGCGCCCGGAAGCCAAGCGGCAGAAACGCGTAAATTCCCGCCGCCTCCTGACGGATCATGCCGGCACGGAGCATGAGCCGATGCGAAGCGATTTCCGCTTCTTTCGGCGTCTCACGCAAAATGGGCAGGAAATAGCGGGACAGGCGCAAAGGGCGTTCCTCTGAATTCTCGCTGCAATGGTGTGGCGCCACGCAGTCAAGCCGCAAGCGCACTGAAAATACAAGAGTTCCGCCCGGCCGAAGATCTTCCTCTAGGCTCCGTGCTGGGTCCGTTTTCGGCCTCCAAGACGCGCCCGATCTGATGACAAGCGGATGAAGATCAATTATGAATGGTCCGCCGGTTTCGATTGCGAATAATGATCGCTCTCTCGGCCGGCAGTGTAACCTGGGTCCCGGCTCGCGGGCCCAGTTCTAAGTTTGTCCAAGTCTGCAAGTCTGTCTATCCAAGTCCGTTTGTCCAAGTCTGGACGTCCAAGTCTGTAGGTCCAAGTCTGTCCGTCCAAGTCTCGGGAGGATGACCCGCGACCGCAAAGTGTCGCCAGCCGCGGTGTACTTGTAAGAACGTGTATTTGTAAGAATAAGCGTGCTGTTCGGGTCGAAGAGAATTCCTAAGGCAGGGCGGTGGCCCTGCTTTTTCTTTTTCGGGAGCGCAATTCCGCAACCCAACCGAAATAGCAGGACATCACGTTAACTTGCTGATTAGCTTGGCTTATTAAATACCGCCATCAGGCCTTCAATAGTGACCCAATGCTGAGCATAAACGGCATAGCCGACCCCATAGATCGCGATGGCGAGCAGCGTTGTCCAAAGTAATTTCCAGCCGATCCGCGCTTTTGTCGGCGCGCCGGGATCGGTGCCCGCGACCATTTCCTGACCTTCGTCCTGACTGCGGATACCCCACGGTAGCACTGCGAACAGCACCACCCACCAGATCAGAAAAAAGATGGCTAGCGCGGTCGCGACCGGCATTTCAGGCCTGTTCGAGCTCGATCAACGTGCCGGAAAAATCCTTCGGATGCAGAAATAGCACCGGCTTTCCATGGGCGCCGATTTTCGGTTCGCCATCGCCTAGCACCCGCGCCCCGGCCGATTTGAGCGCATCGCGCGCGGTGCGAATGTCATCGACATCGTAGCAGATATGATGGATGCCGCCGTCCGGATTGCGGTCGAGAAACTTGGCAATCGGTGAGGTCTGTCCAAGCGGCTCGAGCAGCTCGATTTTGGTATTGGGCAATGTGACGAACACAGTCGTCACACCATGATCGGGTTGCGGTACGGCCGCCGAAACCTCAGCGCCGAGCACGTCGCGATAGATGGCGGCAGCCTTGCCGAGGTCGCGCACGGCGATGGCAACGTGATTGAGCCTGCCGATCAAGCGCCTGCCTCCTGCGCCTCACCTTCCACGCGGTGTCCGGCGATCCTATACGACAAGGACGTGCACATGGCAGATCGGCTTTTTGCCCCAGCGCTCAGCGATGGCAGCGCGCACGGCCCGCCGCAGGCTTTCGGCGACCTCATCCGGGTCGCGCCGCCGCGGTTTCGGCAAGGCCTCGAACGCCTCCTCGACGGCGCGGCGCGCAATCTCTTCCAAGGGCGTGCCGGCGGCGTCCGTTTCCGGTAGGCCAATGAGTTCGACCTCGGGATAGGCAACAAGCGCGCCTTTGTCGTTCATTGCCATCGCGACAGACACGATGCCGGAGAAACTGAGCCGCCGCCGCGCCGCAATCGTGCGCGCCTCGGCCTCGATCAAGAGCGAGCCGTCCTTGTACAGCCGGCCAGACGGAATCTGATCGATGACTTCAGCGGGGCCTGGCGCCAAGCGGACCAGATCGCCGTTACGGCAAAGCAGAACCTGCGGCACGCCGGCACGGCGAGCGAGTTCGGCATGTTCGGCAAGATGCAGCGCCTCGCCATGAGCCGGGATAAGGACATTGGGCCGCACCCAGCGGATCATATCGAGCAATTCATCGCGCCTGGGATGGCCGGATACATGGACGAGGTGGGTCCGATCGGTAATGACCTCGACGCCTTGTTCGACTAACCCATTGATCACCCGCGCGATGGCCTTCTCGTTACCCGCGATCGGGCGCGCCGAGAAAATAACTCGATCGCCGTGCGACAGCGTGACCTCCGGATGCTCGTCTTCGGCAATGCGCGCCAGCGCCGCGCGCGGCTCGCCTTGGCTGCCGGTGCATAGTGCAACCACCTTGTCGGGCGGCAGGTAACCGTAGCTTTCGATGCTGCGAAACTCCTGCACGCCGTCGAGGTAACCGGTCTCGCGCGCGACTTGCACCACCCGCTCCATGG
>JBASAH010000419.1:0-5085 GCA_049650505.1 Xanthobacteraceae bacterium | reverse complement strand
GCCGGCTGGCAACGGCGCTTCGGCCGATGCCAAGCGGCTTGCGGTGGCGCTCGAACGCAGCATCGCCGACGACAAGCTCGATCTCGTCAGCGCGGATGCGCTGCAGGCGCTGATGGCCGCGGCCTGCCGGGTCTATAGCGCTCGCACCGAGGCCGGCGAGCAATTCACTCCGGTGCCGAAACATTCGATTTCGGCAACCGACGTCATGCTGACGGCCAGCGGCTTGTTGCGCGCCGCCGATCTCGCGGTTTTCGAGCTGGGCATGTGGCAGAGTTGGACAGGACGCTAAGGACGGATTCGAACGCCAAGAGAAAGCCAAGTGAAATAAGCCAGGAGGAAATCCATGGATCTCATTGCCGACCGCGGTCGCCGCGTCACCATCGAGGAACTCAATACCAGCCGGCTTCTGGCGCACGCGCGTAAACAGGCGCATCAGCGCAACTTGGACGACGTCCTCATCGTCGACGTCGACGCGCACCATTATGAGAACGAGAACTACGACGAGTTCCTGCCCTATATGGAAAACGACGTGCTGCGCCAGCTCACCATTTCCGGCCGCAAGCGCAACCGTTCCAACGTGGCGCCGGTCCAGATCGGCTATCAGGACATGGGCGGGCGCGTGACGCGCTATCCGCTGCGCTCGACGGAAAAAACCGAGGAGGGAAGTGCACTGCGCGACGTGCAGCTCGGTCATCGCTGGATGGACGCGATGAGCGTCGATTATTCCTGCTTGTTCCCGACCGGCATGCTCAACATCGGCATGCATCCGCAGAAGGAAATGGAGGTCGAGCTGTGCTGGGCCTATAACCGCTGGCTCACCGAGAAAGTCCTGCCCGAGTCCGGTGGACGCTTCTATTCGATGCTGTGCCTGCCGTTCTCCGATCCGGAAGCGGCGCTCCGCCACGTCGAGAAATTCGGCGACCGCAAGCATGTCGGCGGCTTCATGGTGACGACGGTACGCTCGCACATGGCGGTCTACGACAACGCTTATATGAAGCTGTATCGGGCGATGGAGGAGCGCGGCATGGTGCTGTCGTTCCATTCCGGCCCGAACTGGGGCGAGCCGATCTACAAGAGCTGCAATCGCTTCCTCTCCGCGCATGCGCTCGGCTTCACGTGGTACAACATCCTGCAATGCACGAATTGGGTGATCAACGGCATGGGCGAGCGTTTCCCCAAGCTGCCGGTGATCTGGATCGAATCCGGCCTCGCTTGGGTGCCGTTCCTGATGCAGCGGCTCGATCACGAATACATGCTGCGGCCGTCCGAGGCGCCGCTCCTCAAGAAGAAACCGTCGGATTATATGCGCGACATGTATTATTCATCGCAGCCGATGGAAATTCAGGATTACTCCGCAATGGAGTGCACGTTCCGCATGATCAATGCCGAGACGCAGCTCCTTTATTCGTCGGACTATCCGCATTGGGATTTCGACTTGCCATCGACGATCTGGGATCTGCGGTTCCTGTCGGAAAAGGCCAAGCACAATATTCTTGGCGGCACGGCGGCGCGACTGTTCAAATTGCTGCCGCGCAACGACAAGCAAAAACAGAATCTGCAGCGTTTCGGCAATCTGGCGGCGGCGGCGTAACGATGCGGGCTGTTGCGGAAGGAGACTGGCGATGAAGCGATTGGCCTTCGTTGTTGCCGTCCTGGCAATCGGTTTCACTATGTCACCGGCGCGCGCCGATTACGCGCTTGTGCGTTTTGAAGATGGTTGGTGCAGGGTCTGGTGGGACAGTGGCGGTAACCCTTGGGGTGTCGGCTGGACCAAGATCACGATCGGGTTCCCCGACTGGTTCACGGCGTCTGCGGCGCTCTATAGCGCGCGTTCGCAAGGCGCGTGCCGCTGACCAATCGCGTCGAACTCACATTGGCCGCTCGCGACTGAGGCTCCACCGCCCCCGCAAAGCGGGGGAGGGGGACCATGCGCAGCATGGTGGAGGGGGCGTGGGCTTCAGCGCTTTGCTTGCGTCGCAGAACACTCGTCGATGACGACGCCCCTTCCAACGCACTTCGTGCGGTCCCCCTCCCCCACTTTCGTGGGGGAGGAAAGATGCCCGCCCCCTTCGCAATTGCGGCACAAGCGCGGCAATGCCGTTCGAGAGTCATACGATCGTTTTATTAATTCGCTCAGCACTTCAGCCGATTAACTCTTGTTTGTGCGACGCACAAAAAAGCTGGCGTTTTCGTCATAAAACCGCTATCCAGGCCGCTTCTCACAATAAAGAGGGACGATTGAGGATGAAGACAATCCTTGCCGCATGTTTAGTGATCGGGCCGCTTGTCGCGTTTTCGGGCACCGCTGCGAATGCGATCGATCTTGCCGAACTCGCGCCATGCCGGCCGGCTGCGGCGCGGCTATGCGACCGCTCGGACGGTATTACATGGACGAATCTGTTGCGCTGCGGCGCGGTCCTGGCGGCACATAGCTGGCGCGTCGGCAATGAGTGCCGCGCGGTGTTGCGCAAATACGGGCAGTTGTGATCGCTGCGTAGTTTTTTGTAGCGTGCGTTCTTCGTAACGTGTTTTGAGTCAATGAAAACCCCGGCCCATCGTGCCGGGGTTTTCTATTTTTCCTCCGACCGCTCATTCCCGCGCAAGCGGGAATCCAGCGGGTTCGCCGGACAGCCGCCTCGACCCGATCGAATTTCGCTCTAACATGGCTAATCCGGTTGAAGGGAGATGAATCCTATGGCCGACGATCTTCACGAAGTTTACGCCATTCGCTACGGCCACCATGCGCGCCGCTCGCCGGCTAATTTCATCGACGGCGATCCGCACGACATTTTGCAGCCGCTCGATTTTTTCGTCTGGGCGATCGTCGGGCCGTTCGGCGTGATCATTGTCGACACCGGCTTCGACGAGGCGATGGGCAAGAAGCGCCAGCGCCAGATGATCAAGCCGGTGCGCGATGGGCTTGCGGCGCTCGGCATCGCTTCCGAATCGGTAAAGAGCGTCATCATCAGCCACCTGCATTACGACCACTGCGGCAATTACGATTTGTTTCCGCAGGCGCGCTATCACTTGCAGGATCGCGAGATGGCCTACGCCACCGGCCGCTGCATGTGCCACCAAGCGTTGCGCGCGCCGTTCGAAGTCGAGGACGTCATTGCGATGGTGCGCAAAGTGTTCTCCGGCCGCGCGACGTTCCACGACGGCGCGAGCGAAATCGCGCCCGGTATTACCGTGCATCACATCGGCGGCCATTCCAAAGGCCTGCAAAGCGTGCGGGTGAAGACGCGGCGCGGCTATGTGGTGCTGGCGGCCGATGCCACGCATCTCTACGCGCATCTCGATGGCGGGCGCGTGTTTCCAATCACCTACAATGTCGAGGAAGTGGTGGAAGGTTACGAGACGCTGAAGCGGCTCGCGAGTTCGTCCCGGCATGTTGTGCCGGGCCACGATCCATTGGTGCTGCAGCGCTACCCGGCGGCAAAAACCGGGCTCGAAGGCTGGGTGGCGCGGCTCGATGCCGACCCGAATTACAACTGAGGAGTACGACGCGATCTTGATTCATCTGTTGTGAGGCAACCTATTGCACATGCAGCAGTTGTTAGAAGTTGTAGTAGCCGCATTGCGAGACCGCATTGCGCGACTTGTGTCTTGGAAGGAAAGCAAATGGCGAAGCGAAGAAAGCGCCGGTATTCGCGCGGCGCCGGCACCGAGGTGAAACGCGAGATG
Organism: Xanthobacteraceae bacterium; assembly: GCA_049650505.1. Taxonomy (GTDB): domain Bacteria; phylum Pseudomonadota; class Alphaproteobacteria; order Rhizobiales; family Xanthobacteraceae; genus BOG-931. The sequence goes on along the minus strand of JBASAH010000419.1, from coordinate 1,401 downwards.
CACCGCTATAAACGCGGCACCGCAAAAAGCGGTCGCGGCGGGCGAGCCGGCAAGGTCAAGAGCCGCAAGCAAGCGATCGCGATCGGCCTGTCGAAAGCGCGCAAGAAGGGCAAGAAAGTGCCAAGGAAGGCGTCCTAGTGCGGTGGATTTGAAGTTCCTATGAGAGCTTCCGACTGAACCGTAGGAACTTCATCGGGACACTAGCGCCCGCGCTACATTCACTCGCGGGATCTCCCAGTCATTGGCGGTTATATCGGCGGCTGACATCCCGGGAATCTCGGGACGGTTCGTGGACGGTGCTTTTCGCGCCGATGGGAGCGCGATAGGCTGACGGGCCGGCGGTCGTCGTGCCGGCAACGCCGCGCACACGCCAGATCATTGCCCACGATATGATCCTGCAACGCCGAAAATTCCTGCGCCTTGCCGGCGCCGCCGCGGTCATGCCCGCGGTGACGTCCACGACTTGGCGCATGGCTTACGCAGCCGATTATCCGACACGGCCGGTGCGCATCATCGAAGGCTTCGGCGGCAGCAGCACGCCGAATTTGGTGTCGCGATTGATCGGGCAATGGCTGTCCGAGCGCTTGGGCCAACCCTTCGTGGTTGAGAGCCGCACCGGCGCCGGCAGCAATATTGCCACGCAAACCGTGGTGAGCGCGGCGCCGGACGGCTACACGCTTCTCACCGTGGTCACGGCCAACGCCATCAATGCAACGCTCTACGAAAAACTCGATTTCGATTTTCTTCGCGATATCGCCCCGATCGCTGGATTGATCCGGCTGCCGATGGTGCTTCTGGTCAATCCGTCGTTCCCTGCCGGCACATTTGCCGAATTCATCGCCTACGCGAAGGCCAATCCAGGCAAGATCAATATCGCCTCGCCCGGCGTCGGCACGCCGATGCATGTCGCGATCGAGCTTCTTAAACTTCAGGCCGGTATCGATCTCGTTCACATCGCCTATCGCGGTCCGGCGGCGGCATTCACCGATCTGTTTGGCGGCCAAGTCCAGGCCTTCGTCATCACCGTCTCCACGGCAATCGGTTTCGTGCGCGCCGGCAAGGCGCGTGCACTGGCGGTGACGACCGCGAGTCGCGCCGACGTGCTGCCAGATATCCCGGCCGTCGGCGAATCCTTCACGGGCTTCGAAGCGAGCGCTTGGGATGGGTTCGGCGCGCCCAAAGCCACGCCGGCCTCGATTATCGACAAGCTCAGTAGCAACATCGCCGCCGGGCTCGCCGATCCGCAGCTTAAGGCGCGCATCAAGGAGCTCGGCGGCGACACCGAGCCGATGCCGTCGACGCAATTCGCTCCCTTCATCGCCGAGGAAACGGCAAAGTGGGCTAAGGTGGTCAAGTTTTCAGGCGCCAAAGTGAATTGAAATCGGCGCATTCGTGCGGGGG
>JBASAH010000418.1:0-9201 GCA_049650505.1 Xanthobacteraceae bacterium | reverse complement strand
CCGCCAGCCTGTCCTTCGCCGCGCGCAAACGCGTCGAACTCGCTCGCGCACTCGCCGTGCGGCCGTCTTTGCTGCTGCTCGACGAACCGGCTGGCGGGCTGAACCACGATGAGGTGGCGGAGCTCGGCGCGCTCATTCGTTCGGTCCGCGATAAGCTCGCAATCACCATCCTCTTGGTCGAGCATCACATGGGTCTGGTGATGGGCCTATCGGATCAGGTTGTCGTGCTCAATTTCGGCCGCGTGATTGCCGACGGGCCGCCCGACCAAGTGCGCGGCAATCCGGCGGTCGCCGAAGCCTATTTGGGGACGCGGCACTGATGTCGGCGATTCTCGAACTGCGTGCGCTCAAGGCGTTTTATGGCCAATCCGAAGTCCTGCACGGTATCGATTTGGCGGTGGAAGAGGGCGGCATGACCGTGCTGCTGGGCGCCAATGGCGCCGGCAAGACCACCACGCTGCGCGCGATCTGCGGCATGGTGCGCAGCGAAGGTCAAATCCTGTTCGCCGGGCAGCGCCTGGAACGCTGCACAACCGAACTGATTGCCGGCTTCGGAGTCGCTCACGTGCCGGAAGGGCGGGGCACGTTCATCGGGCTGACAGTGGAGGAAAATCTGCGGATCGGCGCCTACGCGGCCGCCGGCCGGCCGCACGACAACATGCAACGCATGTACGGATATTTTCCGATTCTTGCCCAGCGGCGGCGCCAGCAGGCCGGCGCGCTGTCCGGCGGCGAGCAGCAGATGCTGGCCATCGCCCGCGCTTTGATGATGTCGCCGCGTCTTTTGGTGCTCGATGAGCCGTCATTCGGCCTGGCGCCGCGGGTCGTCGAAGCTATCTTCGGCATCGTCGAGCGGATAAAGCGGGAACAGCAGGTCAGCGTATTGCTTGTTGAACAGAACGCGACCTTGGCGCTCGCCATGGCGGATCGCGCCTACCTCCTGGAAACCGGCTATGTCGTGGCGTCCGGCAGCGCCAAGGCGCTGGCCGACGATCCGCAGATACGCCGCTCCTATCTCGGATATTGAGGCGCGCCGATGCATCAGCTGCTGCAGCAGATATTTTCCGGGCTGGCCGCTGGCGCCGTCTACGCGAGCCTCGCGCTCGCGCTGGTGATGATCTACCGCGCCACCGATCTCGTGAACTTCGCGCAAGGCGAAATGGCGATGTTCTCCACTTATATCGCCTGGACGCTCGTCAATGCCGGATTGCCGTTCTGGGGTGCGTTTTTAATCACGCTTGCGGTTTCGTTCGTCGGCGGCATGGCGGTCGAGCGGATTGTCATCCGCCCCGTCGAAAACGCGCCGATTCTCACCGCGGTGGTCGTCACCATTGGACTGCTATTGATCTTTAATTCCCTCGCCGGCTGGATCTACAGCTACACATTGCAGGAGTTTCCGAGCCCGTTCCCCGATCGGACGCTATTTGGCGCACTGATGACGACGCGCGACCTCGGCGTGATCGCGGTGACGCTGATGATGCTTGTGGCGCTGTTCTGCTTTTTCCGCTTCACGGCGACCGGACTGGCAATGCGGGCTGCTGCGCAAAACCCGGAATCGGCGCGATTGTGCGGGATTCCTGTGGGATGGATGTTGGCCGTCGGCTGGGGCTTTGCCGCCGCAATCGGCGCCGTCGCCGGTATCATGGTGGCGCCCGTTCTGTTCCTCGATCCGAACATGATGAGTGGCGTACTGCTCTATGCCTTTACCGGCGCGCTGCTCGGCGGCATCACAAGTCCGATAGGCGCCGTGATCGGCGGCCTGATTGTCGGCGTGACTGAAAATCTGGTTGGCACCTACCTCATCGCCAGTCAGCTCAAGCTCACTGTGGCGCTGATATTGATCATTATCGTGCTTGTGTTCCGGCCGAATGGCTTGTTCGGCACGGCGGTCGTGCGGCGGGTGTGACGATGAGCGAAACCGTTCCCGCCGGCACCTGTGAAAAATTCGCTTTATCCGGCGACGGTGCGGCGAGCATAGGCGCATGGCGATGGCTTGGCGGCGCCGTATTGATTGCGCTCGCGGTCGTGCTGCCCTTCACGCTTAGCAATTATCACGTTTTCCAACTGACTCAGGTGATGATTTACGCCATCGCCGTGCTCGGGCTTAACATTCTCACCGGCTATAACGGGCAGATCTCGCTCGGACATGGCGGCTTCTTCGCCGCTGGGGCCTATACCGCCGCAATCTTGATGCACCGTTATGGCGTGCCGTACTGGGCGACGCTGCCGACAGCAGCGCTTGTGTGTTTTGCGCTCGGCGTGCTGTTCGGCTTGCCGGCGCTGCGCTTCGAGGGTCCCTACCTTGCCCTTGTCACCCTGGCGATGGCCGTCGCCATGCCGCAACTACTCAAATATTTCGACACCTGGACCGGCGGTCAGCAAGGCATCCGGCTGGCCAAGCCGATGCCGCCGCCCGAGCTTGGCATCAACCGCGATCGCTGGCTCTATTTTCTCGTATTCGTGGTGCTGCTCATCGCAATGCGGATTGCCGCCAACCTGCTCAACGGTCGGACCGGTCGCACCTTCGTCGCCATCCGCGATCACCCGATTGCGGCGGCCGCTATGGGCATCAATACCGCCCGCTACAAGACACTGGCGTTCGGCACCAGTACGGCGTTTACCGGCGTCGCCGGAGCTCTTGCCGCCATCGTGATCGGCTTTGTCGCCCCGGAAAGCTTCACCCTGTTCTTGTCGTTGTCTTTCCTGGTAGGCTCCGCCGTCGGCGGCATCGCCACGATCGGCGGCGCGGTTGTCGGCGGGTTTTTTATCGAGTTCGTGCCCAATTTCGCCAACGACATTTCTGATGCCGCGCCATGGGCGATCTACGGACTGGCGATGCTGTTGTTCATGTATGTCATGCCGCGTGGCGTGGTTGGTACAGTCGGGCCGTGGTTGGTCCGAGCGACACGAGAGTTTCGGGCGGCGCGAGACGCCAAGAAAACGTAACGCGAAAAACTAACGCAAAGGGAGGTTTGCATGAGAGTGAAGCAGACGATCATGAGCGGCCTATGCGCGGCCGTGCTGATACTCGCCGGCGGTTCTGTCTATGCCGCCGGCCAATATGGCCCGGGCGTGACCGATACCGAAATCAAGATTGGCAATACCAATCCGTATAGCGGCCCGGCGTCATCCTACGGCATTAACGGCAAAGTGCATGCTGCCTACTTTGCCATGATCAACGAAAAGGGCGGCATCAACGGCCGCAAAATCAATTATATCAGCCGCGACGACAGCTATAGTCCGCCAAAGACTGTGGAGCAGGTGCGCCAACTGGTCGAGCAGGACCAGGTATTCGTGTTGTTTGGTACGCTCGGCACGCCACCGAACATGGCGATCCACGACTATTTGAACGAAAACAAGGTGCCGCAATTGTTCGTTGCCACCGGCGCCGACCAATGGAACGATCCCAAGCACTTTCCTTGGACCATGATGTGGCTGCCAAGCTACGGCATCGAATCGCACGTCTACGCGAATTACATCCTCAAGAACCTGCCGAATGCCAAGATCGCCGTGCTCTATCAGAACGACGATTACGGCAAGGATTATCTCAATGGGCTGCGCGCCGGACTCGGCGACAAAGCCGCGAAAATGATCGTTGCGACGCAATCTTATGAAACTACCGATCCCACGATCGATTCGCAGGTCGTGGCGCTGCAAGGCAGCGGGGCGGATGTGCTGCTCACGGCGGCGATTCCCAAATTCGCCGCGCAGACCGTTCGCAAAGTCTACGACATCGGCTGGAAGCCGACTCACTTCCTCAATTCAGTCGGCAACTCGGTCGGCACGGTGATGAAGCCCGCGGGGCTGGAGAAGGGCATAGGCGTCATCTCGGCGACCCACATCAAGGATCCAACCGATCCGCAATGGCAGAACACGCCGGAATACAAGGAGTGGCTGGCATTTATGAACAAGTACGGCCTCTCGGCCAATATTACCGATGTTCAATCGGTGATTGGTTACTCCTATGCGCAGACGATGGTCGAAGTGCTTAAAATGTGCGGCGACAATCTGACCCGCGAGAATGTGATGAAGCAGGCGGCGAGCCTTCGTGACTTGAAGCTGCCAATGCTGCTGCCGGGGATTACGCTCAACACCAGCGCCAACGATTTCGATCCGATCAAACAGATGCAGCTCCAGAAGTTTGACGGCACGACGTGGCAGCTGTTCGGCGACGTGCTCTCGGCTTCCGGCAGCTGACCAAAATTCGCCGGCGGCAGGTGGCGTCAGCTCCGCCGGCGGCGGCGCCGATTGTGCGTCGGACTGAACTACTGTTTCGGCTCGATGACGATTGGCGCTTCTAGCGCGAGCCGGTGCCGGGCGCCAAGCTCCGCATCGACCGCGGCAATCCAATTGCCAGGTAACGGCAGGTCGATGCCGTCGACCTGCCAATCGCCGTCCTGGTCTTGCGAGGCGTTTCGCACCACCGCCTTGCTCCCCGCCGCTGGGGCAATCAACGTGAACGTCAGCTCATTTGCCGCAAGCGATTCATAATTTTCGTCCCAAAGTCGAATGACGGCACGCGCTTTGCCGACATGACCGGGAATGATTGCCACATCGGCCATGCCGGCGCGCGAATGAATGTGAACGAAAGCCGCGTCGGAAGGAACATAGGCGTAGCTGGGGTGCTGATGGGTGTGGCTCGCCGGCGCCATCGCGCCGAGAAAGCCGACCACCAGGATGGCGGCGAAACCGAGCACGGTTTCGGCCATACTGTTATGTTGCAGGCGGCTGACAGCGCCGGCGGTTGCCAGCCGTGGGGTAAGATACAGCCGATTGACCGCTGCGATGGCGATGATCGCCGCAAATAGCCCGAGCTTGACCAGGACGAGCTCGCCGTAGGCCGTCGTCATCAGATGGCCGAGACTTCCAACTTCGTACCAGCTGTTGACGATGCCTGACGCCAGCAGCGCGCCGACGCTCGCCAAGCCAAGCAACGAAAACCGCTGCACCGCGACCGCAGTGACCGCGGCCCAGTTCGGCTCCTTCTGAAGCCACGCGTTAGCCAGCAGCATCGCGAGTGGCGGCAAGCTGCCGAGCCAGGTGCCGGCAGCTAAGAGATGTACTGCATCGGCGGCCAAAGAGAATTGACCGGCGCCACCCGGCGTCGCGCCGGCATGGCCGATCCAGGCCGGACCGACCAGAAAACCTACAGCGAAAAGGACCGAAAGCACGCCCCATGACCCGCGCTCTGGCCCGCGCTCGCCCGTAACTCTCCACATGCTGATCGAGCCGGCAAGCAGCACAGCGGCCGCAAACCGCGCCATCCAAACCTGGCCGAAGCGGGTCTCGGTGGCGACGGTCCAGATGCCGCCGTTGCTCCAGAGCTCTCCGATCGGCGCGCCATAGATGTCGGCGGCGAGCAGCAGAAGCCAGATCGCGCCGGAAAGGACGGCCACTGCAAGGCTCGCCCACACGATCCGGGCCCACCGGAGGCGTAGCCGCTCCGCCGTCTCGTGTGCGGCCACCCCCACTAGCGCGAACGCCGGTGCAGCAACCGCAAACTCAAAGATCACCGCTCCCGCCGCCACGATGGTTGCGGCGAAATGCACGGCACGCACATAAACCAGCAGATCGCTCAAAGCTATGGACCGCCGACGCGGAAGGTGAAGCTTCCTTCCGTCTTATGGGTATCGACCGAAAGCACATGCCAGCGCACGCGGTAGGTACCCTGTGGCAGAGACTTTAGTCCAACACGCATAGTATTGCCGCTGATTTGCGACTTGCCGGAATCGACGCGCCCGCCATTGGCATCCGTCACTTGGACCGAGCTGAATGCCGCCTCGAGATTCTGCGTGAATGTCAACGCAAGTTCGCGCGGCGCGCTCGCCACCGTGCTGCCGACCAGCGGACTGGCGTGATCAAGAAAGGCGTGCGCATGCGCGGCGATATTGCTTAATGCCACCGCGGCCATGGCGATTGTGAGGATACGTATTCGCATGATGTTGCCTCAGAATTTGAGCTGTTGCGGAGGAGTCGAGCTGCCGCCGAGCAGCGGTCGACCGATGATGCTGTTTGGAAAAATATCGTCGAGATAAAGATGTAGCTGGCCGAGAACACCGATGGCATGTCCGCTTTCGGCGTTGACCGGAAAGACGGCTTCGAGCCCGACTTGAAAATAGCTGCCGACCCAGATCACGCCCGGATTGACCGTTCCGGTCGTGAGAGCGCTGTTGCCGTAGTTGTTCGTGACCGGCGTTGCGAGCTGTACTTCGACGATCGGAATCAGGTGATTGATGAAGTCGGGCAACTGGTAGTCGCGGATTTCCGATTTCAGATAGGGCATGCTGAATTGAATCGACCCGCCATAAACCAGCACCTGCGGAATAGGCGAGTTTTGAACGATATCGAACGAGCGAGTAGGAATCTGATATCCAATTTGCCCGGTGACGGCGAAGGCACGCAGCCACCCAAAAGAGTCCGGCAGGTCGCCAAGGCCCTTGCCGAAATAGAAAGTCGGCGTGAGCGTGCTGAATGGCGCTGCCAATCCGGAATTGACGGCGCCGGTGCCGCCCCATTCAACGATCAGACCAAGAAGCAGGGCCAATTCGTGCGGCCCGTCTTTGAGCAGTTGATACTGCGCGGTAGTTTCGAGGTTTCCAAAACCCGCCGCGGTGAACCCGCCAGGCTGGTGGATTTGCGTCCATCCCTGGCCAATCGAGATTCCGAAATCCTCGGTGATGCGTTTGGCAAGGTCTACCGAGACATCCGACTCCGTTGCCGCCGGCATGTCAGCGGTTTTGGACCAGGACACAGTCGGCAGCGAGATTTCGTCGGCGACGCAAGGGTCGTCGGTCGCAAGCGTCGCCGGCAGGAAGCGCGCCCCGACGAAACAGTGCGCCATGGCCTCGACTGCCGATAGCGCGACGAAAATGAGCGCAACCGCGAATGCACGCGAATAGCTCGAACAGCGAAACATGAGAACTCTCCATTAGCGCGTGAAACAATAAGGCGGCCGCGTGCGGCCGCCTGTTTTCACGGTGCTGGTGGAGGGCCTCGCGAGCGATGCGCGCTTGATGCGGCGCTGGCGATCAGGACGCGATGCGCGAGCGGTTCGAGCCTTATGACCGAAATCTGCCGGATGATCGCTACCGACGTGGCCGGCGGCACTGCGGCTGGCACCGCGGCGACGCAGCCAATGCAACAGTCCACACAGGTTTTTCCGCTGCTGTCGTCGGAGGTCGGCGTCGGCCGCTCCGCGGCGCTGGCGTGGCAGATAAAGGTATCGGGCTGCGCGGCGGCTTCGGCTGCTGCCTGGGCGGCGCCGAAGCTCGCGATCAGGCTCGCGAGCGCAATCGCATAAGCGGCAGCGAGCGCAATAATGCGCTGCTGCAACGGTCGCTTGGCGAACGTTTTGGCCACAGACGTTTTGCCAACCGGCATTTTGCCCACGGACATCATACCCACAGCCAGGTCTCCGAGGACCGGCTCCCCGATAACAAACAGCCTAGCGGCAAAGAAATTCCTACACCAGCGGAAAGCCGGCCCGACAATCCACGGCAAGTCTTCGGTGAGGTCTTCGGCGAAGTCTTCGGCGAAGTCTTCGGCGATGCGCGTTTGCCGGAAAAATGCTTGACTAACAACGTCGCACTGCTGGTAGCCTTGCCTTCGCCGGCGCGGCAGCGAGGCTTTAGCCAAAGCGATTGGTCGCCGGCCGGCGCTTATTTCTAGGATCTCATGATGGCCTCTACCGAAACATTCGACTCGCTGGTGCAGCCCGGCCGCGTGCATCGCCGGCTCTACACCGATCCGGCGATCTTCGAACTCGAAATGGAGCGGATATTCGGGACGGCTTGGATTTACGTCGGCCACGAAAGCCAGGTGAAAAATCGCGGCGATTACGTCCGCGCTTTCATCGGCCGCAAGCCGGTCGTGCTGGTGCGCGACGCCGAGGGCGAAATCCGCGTCATCCATAACCAATGCGCGCATCGCGGCTCGCTCGTGGTCGCCAACGACAAGGGCAATACCGAGGAATTTCAGTGCTGCTATCACGGCTGGACCTATCATCTCGACGGGCGGCTGAAGGCAGTGCCGCTGCAGCACGGTTATCCGCGCGACTTCGATCCGAGCAATTCCAAGACCGCGATGGTGCGGGCCGCGCGCGTGAAAAGCTATCGCGGTTTTGTCTTCGCCAACGAGGCGCCTGAGGGCCCGAGCCTTGAGGATTCTCTAGGATTTATGACGACATCGCTGGACGACATGATCGATCGGGCGCCCGATGGCGCGATCGAGATTGCCGGCGGCATGTTTAAACATGCCTACGACGGCAACTGGAAGCTCTATCTGGAAAATCTCTGCGACGCCGCGCATCCCTGGTTCACCCATCGCTCGTCGATCGACGCCGCGCAGCGGCAGTCGGACGAAGTGTACTCCGACGGGTCGGGCGAAATCGCGCTCCGGCAAATGCGCCAAAACGGCGCCCCGTACAGCTTCTGGGAATCTCAGGTCGGCATCTGGACCTATCCCAACGGCCACTCCTATCTCGGCGATTATCACGACGACGCCAAGCTCGTCGCGGCGCTGAAAGATCCGGTGTTCCGCGATTACATCGCCGCGATGGAGAAGAAGAAGGGCAAGCAAGAAACCCGTCGCGTGCTTGAAGTGCGACGCTGGAACAGCAATGTCTATCCGAACCTGTCATTCATGAGTCAGTTCCAGCAATTGCGCGTCGTGCATCCCGTCGCCGTGAATCGCACGGTCGTCCACACCTATAATTTCCGGCTTAAGGGCGCGCCGGAGCAGATATTCCGCAACACGATTAGTTTCGCCAATACGGTGAACGGCACCGGCTCGCTCGTGCTCACCGACGATCTCGAAATCTACAATCGCATCGACATGGGCTTGTCGAGCGAAGGCGCGGAGTGGATCGAGATCGGCCGCGGGCTGCAAAACGACCTTCCCGACGCGCACGGCGGCAGGCGCGGTAAGAACTCGACCAGCGAAGTCTACATTCGCAACATGTTCGATGCTTGGCTGCGCTACATGACCAACCGCCGCGCCGAAATGCGGGCGGCGTCGTAACGCATGATCTCGAAAGGTGGGAACCGGTTCTCGGATAAGATCATGCGCAGAATAAATATTCGGGGGCAACTGTGATCCAACTTCATCCTATTGTGATCTAGGGGCGATGGCACGAAAGCCAAAACGCCCGCCGCGCTCACCGGCGATCCGCGCGCGCCGGCCGATTGCGCCACGGCCGCGGAC
>JBASAH010000417.1:0-10429 GCA_049650505.1 Xanthobacteraceae bacterium | reverse complement strand
AGCGGCACCCGCGTCGTCTTGCCGGCGCCGGGTGGCGCGACCAGCACGGCTGCATTATTGGCGCGCAATGCCGCGGTGAGTTCCGGCAGCGCGGCGTCGATTGGCAGCGGGACAGAATCCATGAATTCCTTGGACATTGTCGGGTGTAGTCATTCAAAAGAGCGGCATCGAGGCTGTGCACGCCGAATTGTCCTGCGCACGTGCCAAATCGCGACAAAATCCTATATTACTGGCCACCATGCCCGCCGCACAAAAAGCGCCGCCGAACGCGGACAAACCGACTAGCCCGCCGATCCAAGCCAAGCCGTTGCGGAAGGGCGATCACCTCTTCCTGGTCGACGGCTCGTCGTACATTTTCCGCGCCTATCACGCCCTGCCGCCGATCAACCGCAAGTCGGACGGCCTGCAGCTCAATGCCGTGTTCGGCTTCTGCAACATGCTGTGGAAGCTCTTGCGCGACATGAAGCCGGAAGACAAGCCAACCCATCTGGCCGTCGTGTTCGATCTCTCGGAGCGCACGTTCCGCACCGAAATGTATCCCGATTACAAGGCGCACCGGCCGGATCCCCCGGACGACCTGCGCCCGCAATTTCCGCTCATTCGCGAGGCGGTGCAGGCGTTCGATCTGCCATGCCTGGAACAGCAAGGCTACGAGGCCGACGATCTGATCGCGACCTATGTGCGAGAGGCCTGCGAGGCCGGCGCCACCGCCACCATCGTCTCCTCGGACAAGGATCTGATGCAGCTCGTCAACGACTGCGTGATCATGTTCGACACGATGAAGGACCGCAAAATCGGCCGCGCCGAAGTCGTGGAGAAATTCGGCGTGCCGCCGGAGAAGGTCGTCGAGGTGCAGGCGCTGATCGGGGATTCGACCGACAATGTGCCCGGCGTTCCCGGCATCGGCGTGAAAACCGCGGCGCAGCTCATTGGCGAATACGGCGATCTGGAAACGCTGCTTAAGCGCGCGCCCGAGATCAAGCAGGACAAGCGCCGCCAGGCCTTGATCGAGCATGCCGAGATGGCGCGGCTGTCGAAGAAGCTCGTCACGCTCGACGATCGCGTCAAGCTCGATGTGCCGATGGGTGACCTTGCCGTGCACGAGCCCGATCACAAGCGGCTGATCGCTTTCCTCAAGGCGATGGAATTCAACTCGCTGACGCGGCGCGTTGCCGAATTCGCCAGCGTCGATGCCGGCGCCATCGCGCCAGATGAGAGGATGATGGGCAAGGGAATGGCTGCACCGACGGACGAATCTTCGCCTCCCCCCTTGAGGGGGAGGCCGACCGGCGAAGCCGGGCGGGAGGGGGGTGAGCGGACGCCTGTTGCCCAAAATATACCCCCCTCCCTGGCCCTCCCCCTCAAGGGGGGAGGGGAAGTGCAAAGCAAAGCAAACGGCGCACCCACTCCGCAGACGCTGGCCGCCGCGCGGCTCGACGCCGGCCACCGGCAGAAGTTTGACCGCTCGAAATATGAAACCGTGCGCAGCCTGCAACGGTTGCGGGCGTGGATCGAACGGGCGCGCGACCTCGGTCTTCTCGCGCTCGATGTCGAGACCGACAGCCTCGATCCGATGCAGGCGCAGCTTTGCGGCTTCTCGCTCGCGGTCGCGCCGAACGAGGCCTGCTACGTGCCGCTTAAGCATCGTCAAGGCGGCGATGGCGGACGCGGCGGCCTGTTCCAGGGCGAGATCGCCGCCGATCAGATCGCCGAAGCCGACGCGCTCGCGGCAATGAAGCCACTCCTTGAAGATCTCGGCGTGATCAAGATCGGTCAGAACTTCAAGTTCGACTGGCAGATTTTCGCGCTGCACGGCATCGAAATCGCGCCTTACGACGACACCATGCTGATGTCCTACGTGGCCGACGCCGGACGCTCCGATCATGGCCTCGATCCGCTGGCGCGCCGCTATTTCGATCACCAGACCATCGACTTCAACGAAGTCACCAAGGCTGGGAAGACCAAAGTCACGTTCGATTGCGTCGAGATCAACAAAGCCACCGAATATGCCGCCGAAGACGCCGACGTCACGCTGCGGCTGTGGCAGGTGCTGAAAGCGCGGCTGCCCGCCGACCGTGTGCTCAGTGTCTACGAGACCTTGGAGCGGCCGCTTCTGCGCGTGCTGGCGCGGATGGAGCGGCGCGGCATTTCTATCGACCGGCAGGTGCTCTCACGTCTGTCGGGCGAGTTTGCGCAAGAAGCCGTCGGGCTCGAAGGCGAGATCAACAAGCTCGCCGGCGAACCGGTCAATGCCGGCAGTCCCAAGCAGATCGGCGATATCTTGTTCGGCAAGCTCGGCTTGGCTGGCGGCACACGGACCAAGACCGGCCAATGGGCGACCGGTGCGCGCATGCTCGAAGAGCTCGCCGAGCAGGGCCACGAGCTGCCGCAAAAGATTCTCGACTGGCGTCAGGTCTCGAAGCTGAAATCGACTTATACCGACGCGCTGCCGGGCTTCGTCAATCCGACCACGCATCGAGTCCACACCAATTACGCGCTGGCTTCGACGACGACCGGCCGGCTGTCGTCATCGGAGCCGAATCTGCAGAATATTCCGGTCCGCACCGAGGACGGCCGCAAGATCCGCCGCGCCTTCATCGCGACGCCGGGGATGAAGCTCGTCTCGGCGGATTATTCGCAGATCGAGTTGCGGCTTCTTGCCGAGATCGCCGGCATCGAGCAGTTGCGCAAGGCCTTCCGCGAAGATCTCGACATCCACGCCATGACCGCCTCGGAGATGTTCGGCGTGCCGATCAAAGACATGCCTGCCGAGGTGCGCCGCCGCGCCAAGGCGATCAATTTCGGCATCATCTACGGCATTTCGGCGTTCGGGCTCGCTAACCAGCTCGGCATCGGCCGCGAGGAGGCTGGTACTTACATCAGAAAATATTTCGAGCGCTTTCCTGGCATCCGCGATTACATGGAAGAGACCAAGGCCTTCGCGAAAAAGCACGGTTACGTGCTCACGCTGTTCGGCCGCAAATGCCATTATCCGGATATTGGCGCGTCCAATCCGTCGATCCGCGCGTTCAATGAACGCGCCGCGGTCAATGCAACGCTGCAAGGCAGCGCCGCCGACATTATCCGCCGCGCTATGATCCGGATGGACGATGCGCTGGCGGAACGAAAGCTCGCGGCGCAGATGCTGTTACAGGTGCACGATGAGCTTGTCTTCGAAGTGCCCGAGCAGGAAGTCGAAAAGACCCTGCCGGTGGTTACCAAAGTGATGATCGACGCGCCGCTGCCGGCCGTGTCGCTCACGGTGCCGCTGCATGTCGAGGCGCACGCCGCCGACAATTGGGACGCGGCGCATTAGAAACTTCAAGTCAGATTCTTCCCAATGACGAACGTTTTGCTAATGGCGCGATGGGCCAATTGCGGACTTATGCGGTGCTGTAAAACAGTGTCGCTATTCGATCACTTGGTCGGCGCGGGCGAGCAGCGCCGGGGATAGGGTTAGGGCGAGTGCTTTTGCCGTCTTTACATTGATCAGGAGCTGGAACTTGGTCGGCTGATAAATCGGGATGTCGCCCGGTTTGGCTCCTTTGAGGATTTGGTGCACGTCATCGGCCATGCGCCTGAGTAGCTCTGCAAGATCGACGGCATAACCCATCAGTGCACCGGCCTCGACGTAGTCGCGGTAGGGACACATCATCGGCAAGCGTTTCTTCTCAGCGAGCTCGGCGATCAGCTGGCGATGCGCGTAAAGATCCCCTTCCCCGCTGACCAATACTGCGTCCGGCCGTTTCTGTTCCATTGCGGCGAAAACGCGCTCAATCTCCGCGGCATTCCCCTCTTGGGGAAGAGCAAAAACCAGCGAAATTCCGATTTGCGCGCCGATGTCCCGCAAGACTTGCCCGGAAGAACCTTCCCACCCGTCGCGCATCCCCAGAAATGCAACCGTGACCGCCGAAGGAATGGCCTCTTTCAGCAGTTGTAGGCGCTTCCCCCAGTTTTCGATTCCGGCATCGAGAGTGATGCCGGTGAGGTTGCCGCCGGGTCGGCCGAGGCTGGTAACCAGTCTCGCCTGCAGTGGATCTATCATGAACGCAACAACCGGTATTGTACTCGTTACCGCCTCGAAGGCGGTCACGACCGGATTAGTGCCAGTGACGATCACATCCGGGTTGCGGGTTACGATCTCCCGGGCCAAATCGGCATAGCGCTCGTGATGCCCCTCGGCGGAATAGCGTTCGATGATCAGATTTTCTCCTTCAACGTAGCCCAAGCGGCGTAGCTCGCCGAAAAACGCGCGCCATGCGCTGCCGCCACCGGTTTCGGTAAGGAGGGTAGTGGGAATCGCCGGATGGAAGATCGCTATCCGCCGCGGCGTCGCCGACTGCTGCGCGCGCGCCACGAGCGGCCACGCCGCCCCACCAACAAGTGCGATGAACTCGCGTCGCCTCATTCGATTACTTCGTCAGCCGCCACAAGAAGGCCTTGCGGCCTTAAAGGCTAGCACTCTGCGACCCAAATGTCCGTCACAGGTCATTCGCTACATAGGTTTATGCCCACACGTCCGCCGTGCCTTCGAAGCGGACATTGCAAAACCACAGATAATTTCTCGCCTCGCTAGCAAATTCAATCGCAATGGTTGCGTCGGCAAACGCAGTTTCGCCGAGCATTGCCGCCGGGGTAACGACGATGATATCCAGACAGCGCATCGGAGGGGACCGCAAAAATGTTTCATGGATTTCTGGCGCGATTTTTCATCGCATTTGCACTTACCTGTTTTCTGGCTTCGCCGCACCCGGCGCGCGCACAAACCTATCCAAGTCGGCCGGTGACCATCATCGTGGCGCAGCCGCCCGGTGGTGGCACCGACATCATCGCGCGGATCATTGCTAATCAGCTCAGCCAACAGCTTGCACAGCCGTTCGTCGTCGAAAACCGGCCCGGGGCCGGCACTGTCGTCGGTACGGCAACCGCTGCCAATGCTGCGCCCGACGGCTACACGCTTATCACCGGGCTGAATGCCAATATGGCGGTCAACCCGAGTCTGTTCGCCCATCTTGCCTACGATCCTATCCGCGATTTCACTCCCGTCAGCATGCTCGCGGAATTTCCGTTCGCCATCGTGGTGAGCAACAATTTTCCGGCGCATTCGATTAGTGATCTGATCGCCATGGCCAAAGCCAAACCGGGCGCCATCAACTTCGCCTCGGCTGGCAACGGCACCGGGCAGCACCTCTCGACTGAGTTGTTTGAACTCGAGGCCGGCATCAAGATGACGCATGTGCCTTACCGGGGCGCGGCGCCGGCTTACACCGACGTCATGTCGGGCCAGACGCCGGTGTTCTTTGACAATCTGGCAAGTGCATTGGGACAGATTAAGGGAAACAGCGTCCGCGCGCTGGCGGTAACGGGTAAGGAGCGGTCGCCCCTGGTGCCCGATGTGCCCACAGTCGCCGAGGCCGGCGTTCCGAATTATGTTTATTACGTCTGGTTTGGACTGTGGGCGCCGAAGCAGACGCCGAGACCGATCGTCGAAAAGCTTTACGCGGCGGTGCAAAAAGCACTCGCCGATCCCGATGTGAAAAAACGCATTACGGCCGACGCAGGCGTCCCGCTCAGCATGCCGCTTTCGGAGATCGAACCGTTCGTCAAATCCGAGATTGCCAAGTGGGCCGACGTTATCAAGCGTGCCGGCATTCAGGTCGAATAGGCTCCGCTCATTAAAGGGACTCCGCCCCCGCGAAGCGGGGGAGGGGGACCGCGCGTTGGCGCGGTGGAGGGGGTGCCGTTCTTGATAATTTCTGCTGCGTAAGCGAACCGCGCAGGCCTAAGCCCCCTCCACCATGCTTCGCATGGTTCCCCTCCACCGTTGTCACGGAGGAGGACGCTTTTCACCCCTCCGGCACCACCGCGATCGCCTCGACTTCGAACACGGCGGCGTCGCGCGCGAGCTTGCTGATCTGCACTGCGGTCGAGGACGGCGGCGCTTTGGTGTTTACATAACGGTCGCGCACCTCGAAGTAAGTCGGCAGGTTCGCGATGTCGGTGAAGAACACCGTCAGCTTCACGACATGTTCGAACGTCGCACCGACCGCGGCGAGCCCAAGCTTAACGTTCTCGAACGCCTGGGTCGCCTGGGCGCGAAAGTCGCCCGGCGCGCCGGCGAATTTGCCGTCGGGCGTCATGCCGAGCTGGCCCGCTAGATAGATGGTGCGGCCAGGCCCGCGCGTCTCCACCACATGGGTGTAGCCGCGGGTCGCCGGCATCGTCGATGGATTGAGAAATTTATGACTGGCCACGTTTGAAGTCCTCCCGGCGTCGGTCTGTTCGCACGCATTCCTATAATGCCAGTTGGGGCAGAGCTTGCAGCAGCGAATCTTCCCGAACAGCGCCCCGGAAATGCAGTCAAAATAACCGTCACCGATGTATTGACATCCGTCACTTGTTCAGTTACATTTCGTGCGGGGGCGAAGTAAGCGGTGCCCGCGGGCGGCTTTGCAACCCGCTCCCGGGCGGCATCGGGCATCAGCCTGCCGGCACTACGACCGGCGCGCGAGGTGCAATCGCTGGACTGGGACAGGTGAGGGCGGGTAACGCCCGTTTTAACTGCGCAAGATCTTCGCCCCCCGGTTGGGGCGAGCGTACCGGACCGAGCGCTCTTGCCGCATCCCAGGAAGCCTGGCCTGGCGCTGAGCCTTTGGCGACGAGAGTCCCTTTGGCAAGAACCGCGGTGGAACGCCGACAGTCGTGCGCAAAGGTGTGCCGCGAGAGCGGAGTTGCTTTACCCCCCGCTATTGCGGGGGCGGGAGGAGCGCGTGGGGCAAATTCGTTTTAATCTGACTTATTCGTATTGAGGAGGCCCAAATGAATCACTTGCCTGATCATCGCTGTGGCAATGCCGCGATGCACCTGCACAGCCGCAGAGGCATGGTTATTGCCCTAGCATCCGCCGCCGTAATGTCGTCGCCGTCGGCGCTTGTCGCCGCCGATGGCTCGCCGGAAGATCAACAATTCATGCGCGTGGCGATCGATGAAGCGCGCCAAGGCGATTATGCATTCGGCGCGGTGATCGTGCGCGACGGGCAAGTTTTGGCGCGCGGGCGCAATCTCGGAAAAACCAACGACGACCCGACGGCGCATGGCGAGATGGTGGCGATCCGCCGCTTTCTTGCCGATCATGGTAGCGCGGCGCTGCGCGGCACGGCGCTCTACACGTCCGGCGAGCCGTGCGTGATGTGCATGGGCGCGATCGTCTGGTGCGGCATCGGCCGGCTGGTCTTTGCCGCGTCGGTGCCGCAGATCGGCGCAAGAATGAATCAAATCATGATGACAAGCGCCGAGGTGGCGGCGAGATCTTCGTTTGATCCGATAACGATCACCGGCGGCGTGCTGGCGGACCAGGCACTGCAGCTTTTCGACAAATAGTATTTTGTTGGCACCACTTATGCAGGAAAGCGTCAGGAAAATGTAAAGGCGTCGTGATAGGCGCCCTGCACACTGCCGCCAGGCAACGGACCGCCGCCCGGCACGTGCACCATATTGCCGATCACGGCGGCGGTCGCGCCGTGCAAGCCGTGACGCGGGATCGGCATCGGCGTCAGTGCTTCCCAGGTATCGGTTTTTGGATCGTAAGCTTCGTTGGTGCCGAACACCCGTCCTGTCGCTTCGCCGCCGAACACCACGATCTTGCCGTCGATATAAACCGCCGAGACACCGCTGCGTGCCGTCGGCAGCGGCGCACGGAAAGTCCACGCATCGGTCTTGGGCTCGTAGACAGCGTTCAAGCTGGTGTTGAAGTCGTAGGAATCCATGCGGCCGGCGATCGCGTGGATTTTGCCATCGACCACGGCGACGCCCATGTGATCGCGTTGGCCGACGAAAGGCTGCGTTCCGGTCGAGCCGCGCATGCCGCCAAGGATCGTGTATTTGTCAGTCGCCGGATCGTAAATCTCGTGCCATTCGACCGAGCGCACGTCGCGGCCGCCGAGCAGGTGAATTTTGCCGTCGAGTACGATCGCCGAAATTGCGCCGCGCGGCCGCGCCAATCCTGCGATCGGCTGCCAAGCGTCGCTCGCGGTATCGTAGGTAAAGCACTTGGAATGCGGGCAACGGTTCTGCTCGACGAAGCCGCCGAACGTGTAGATCTTCGGCCCGATGGAGACGCCGGCCACATGATTGCATGGCAATGGAAACGCGGCCTTTTGCGACCAATTTTTCGCTTTGAAATCGTAGACCTGGTGAAAGCCGCCATCGACGCGATGACGCGCGTAGCCGGCGATCACATGAATCTTGCCCATGCATTCGATCACCGCGTGCTCGCCAACCGGAATCGGCAGGCGCGGCTGCTCGACCCAGCGGCCGGGATTGGCGGACATCGGCGCAACGCTGGTGATGTAGCGCTGCTTCTTCACGCTGTCCGGAATGCTGGTAATGCTGCGGTCGAACAGACCGGCGAACAGCGGATCGCTGGTCGCGCTATCGGCTGCGGCTGGCGACGTCATTTTTTGCCTCCCAATTGTACTGACGAAGTCTTGTCGGTTGCGCGTGGCTTACACGGCGAAGGACGGCGCCGCGTCGCGCAACAACGCGCGGGTCAGTTCGACACCTTCGCGCGCCACGTCATAGGGCGAGCGCGCCCATTGCTCGGGATTGGGCGCCTCATAGCTCAGATAGCCGGTGTAACCTTTTTCCGCCAACAGGCCGAGCACTTCGCGCCAGCGGACCACACCCTTGCCGGGCGGCAAGCGGTCGGTCGGCCGAGCGACGCCGGTCACCGGATTGGGCGATAGATCGCTGTACTGGAAGCAGAAAATCTGCTCCGCCGGAACGCTGTCGAAACCGCGGCCGCCGGCGCCGCTGCGCGCAAAATGATAAGTGTCGATCAGGTATCCACAATTCTTCTTCTGCGCGCCGTCAAGAAGCTCGCGCAGCACGGCGAGGCTGTTGAGGACAGGATGCTGCGAATTGAATTCGATCGCGAGCCGCAGACCGTATTCCTCGGCAATGTCGCCGGCCTGGCGCAAATATTTGATCGCGTCTGGGATCGGGCCGGCGACGGGTCCCGGAGCGCTCATGAGCATCGTACAGCCAAGCGCGACGGCGTTCTCGCAGGACTCGCGGAATACTTTGAACAATCGCTTGCTTTCGTCGCCAGTGGCGAACAGCCAGCCATATTCGACGCCAAGCACACCAACCGGAATGCCGCTATTGCGAATAAGCGTGAGCACCTGCGCGTTGCTCATCCCGGCATCGAGAGAGCGCTTGAAATCGGTTCGGCGCAATTCGACCGCGTCAAAGCCGCCAGCGCGCGCGGCATCGAGCGCGGTCGCCAGCGGCGTCGTGTCGATGGTCCACATATGCAAAGCGAGCCGCCCAAACTGCCGCCGAAACTGCTCAGTCATGCGTCACGTGCCCCCGATAATTTGAAAACCTGCCGTCCCGCACAATTAATGCGAACGGCTCACACCGCAATAGTGCCGCTTTATGCCATTAGATCAAGACAAGCGCCGCGCAAACGGCTAAACGCACCGTCCGCGCGCTTGCTGGGTTTTATGTGCAGCCTTAATCTTGCACCACCGCCAAACGTCCATGCAAAAGCGTGTTCGGCCATGTTGAACGAAGCGCAAGTAAAATGGTTTCACGCAGTCGCGATCGCAAGCGCCGCCGGCCTCTGCGTGTTGGTCCTGGCGATTGCCTCGGTGCGCACCGTGCACGCACAGCCGGCCGATCTGGTGCTCTGCGACCGCATTGCCGCCGATCCCAGCGATCCGGACAAGCCGGCCGACGTCAAAGGCGTTGCCGAAATTGCCCCGTCCGATATCGCCACGGCGATCAAGTTCTGTCAGCGCGCATCGGGCAGTTCGCGCCGCGCGCTTTATCAGCTGGGCCGCGCCTATGCGGCCAATCGGCAAATGCCGGAGGCGGTCGGCGTTTATCGCAAAGCGTCCGACAAGGGCAGCAGCGCGGCGATGGTTGAATTGGGCGCCTTGCTCGCCAGCGGATCGGGAGGACCAAAGGACGAGACCGAAGCACGCGCCTTGTTCGCACGCGCGGCCCAAGCCGGCAATGCACACGCCGCGGTGCGTTTGGCGGCGCTGCCGGGCAATGACAGCGCACCATCCGATCCGGCCGCGGCGCGTGCTCTGCTTGCCAAGGCGGCGGAGACAAATTCGGCCGAAGCGCAATTTCAGCTTGCGTTGATGATGGCCGACGGGGTCGGCGGGGCGAAGGACGACGCCGGCGCTCGTGCGATGTTTGAGAAGGCGGCGGGGCAGGGCCATGCCGCGGCGCTCGATTGGATGGGCAATTTTGCCGAAACCGGACGCGGCGGACCGCAGGACCGCGACGCCGCCAAGATTTATTACGAGAAGGCCGCCGCGCTCGGTAATGAAGACGCCAAGACCGCGCTCGAGCGGCTGAAATGCCCGCTCGTGCTCAAAGACAAACGCGGGCAAATCTTCACCCACCTTTGTTT
>JBASAH010000416.1:0-5562 GCA_049650505.1 Xanthobacteraceae bacterium | reverse complement strand
AAGCCGTCGTGGCCCAGATGAAAGCCTTGCCGACCGACGATCCGTTGTTCGGCAAAGGCTATATCCGCGCCGACGGCCGCAAGATCCATCCCGCCTATCTGCTCCAGGTCAAGAAGCCTGAAGAGTCGAAATATCCGGGTGACGTTTACACCGTCCGCGCCACCATTCCGGCGGAAGAGGCATTCCGCCCGCTGAAGGACGGCAACTGCCCGATGGTCACCAACTGACGTCTCTTGCCTCTCCCCGCCTCGCGCGGGGAGAGGCTTTTTCTGTTCATTCCCGATGTTCGAAATCTTCGGCGTTCCCTCGCAGGCTCTGTTTGGCCAGCTGTTGCTCGGCCTGATCAACGGCTCGTTCTATGCGCTTTTGAGCCTCGGACTTGCCGTGATTTTCGGCATGCTCAACATCATCAATTTCAGCCACGGCGCGCAGTACATGATGGGCGCGTTCGCCGCGTTCATTTTGCTACGAAACGTCGGCATCGGCTATTGGCCGGCATTGATTATCGTGCCGATTGTGGTTGGCGCCACCGGCGTCGTCATCGAGCGGCTGTTCTTGAGGCGCTTGCAGAAGCTCGATCATCTTTACGGGTTGATCCTCACTTTCGGCTTGGCGCTCGTCATCGAAGGGCTGTTCCGCAATTATTACGGCTCGTCCGGCCAGCCGTACGGCGTACCGGAATCGCTGCAAGGCGGCCGCAATCTCGGCTTCATGTTTCTTCCCAATTACCGCGCCTGGGTGATCGCCTTCTCGCTGTTTGTTTGTATCGGAACCTGGTACGGCATCGAGCGCACGCGGCTCGGCTCGTATTTGCGCGCCGCCACCGAAAATCCGGCGCTGGTCCGCGCTTTCGGCATCAATGTGCCGCGCATGGTGACGCTGACGTACGGCTTTGGCGTCGGCTTGGCCGGGCTCGCCGGCGTGATGGCGGCGCCGATCTATAATGTCTCGCCGCAGATGGGCTCCGACATCATCATCGTGGTGTTCGCCGTGGTGGTGATCGGCGGCATGGGCTCGATCATGGGCGCAATCGTCACCGGTTTTGCCCTCGGCATTGTCGAGGGGCTGACCAAAGTGTTCTTCCCGGAGGCGTCGAACACGGTGATCTTCATGATCATGATTATTGTGCTGCTGATCCGCCCGGCAGGACTGTTCGGAAGGAGCGCCTGATGGCAACGCTTGCTGCGGCAACGCCGGTTCGGCGCGAAACCGAGTGGAGTATCGCGATTGCCGCCGCGGTGCTGGTCGTATTTCTGATCGCCGCGCCGTTTGCGCTTTATCCGGTGTTTGTCATGAAGGCGCTGTGCTTTGCGCTGTTCGCCTGCGCCTTCAATCTTCTGATTGGCTATGTGGGTCTGGTTTCATTCGGTCACGCACTGTACTTCGGCTGGGCGAGTTACCTCGCGGCCTATTCGGCCAAGGTCTGGGGATTGCCGCCCGAATTAGCGATCTTGTGCGGCACTGCCACCGGCGCCGTGCTCGGGCTGATCGCCGGCGTGGTTGCCATTCGTCGCCAGGGCATCTACTTCGCCATGATCACGCTGGCGCTGGCACAGATGATGTATCTGGTGGCGCTGCGGGCTCCAATGACCGGCGGCGAAGACGGCATCCAAGGCGTGCCGCGTGGGCGGTTGTTCGGCGCCTTCGACCTCAACAATGAAATGACAATGTACGCATTTGTCGCCGTCGTCGTGCTCGCCGCGTTTTTCCTGATCTATCGCATCATCAATTCGCCGTTCGGCGAAGTTCTCAAGGCGATCCGCGAAAACGAACAGCGCGCCATTTCGCTCGGCTACAAGACCGACGACTATAAGCTGGTCGCGTTCGTGCTGTCGGCGACATTGGCGGGCTTGGCCGGATCGCTGAAAGCGCTGGTGTTCCAGCTCGCCTCGTTGACCGACGCCCATTGGACTATGTCGGGGGAGGTCGTGCTGATGACGCTGGTCGGCGGACTTGGCACAATCTTCGGTCCGATCGTCGGCGCGTTTTTCATCGTCGCGATGGAGAATTATTTGGCACAGGTCGGCCAATGGGTGCTGGTCATCCAGGGCGCGGTCTTCGTCATCTGCGTTCTATCGTTCCGCCGCGGCATTGTCGGCGAGTTGGCGGCACGCTTGCGCGTGCGGCTGTGACTTCAGCGGATTTTATCGATCCCACAGGAGGACAGTCATGGGTGCGGAAGCGCGCTTGAAAGAGCTCGGCATTGTGTTGCCGGAACTGCAGAAGCCGGTCGCCAACTATCTGCCCTATCGCCTCGTCGGAAACGTCCTCTATCTCGCGGGGCAGGGGCCGCGCGACAGTAAAGGCGTCCAGCTCACCGGCAAACTTGGCGTTGACATCAGTATCGAGGAGGGTTACCGCCGCGCGCGCCTCGTCGGGCTCGGTCTTCTTGGCGCCATGCGCGATGCGCTCGGCTCGCTCGACCGGGTCGATTTCATCGTCAAGCTGCTCGGCATGGTCAACGCCGCACCGAATTTCAACGACTCGCCCAAAGTCATCAACGGCTGTTCCGATTTGTTTGTTGAAGTGTTCGGCGAAGCAGGCCGCCATGCCCGCTCGGCAGTCGGCAATGTGATGCTGCCGAACCAAATTTCGGTTGAGATCGAGGGCATCGTCGCCGTCAAATCGTGAGCGAGCAGGCTGCAGCGCAGCATGAAATGCTGCGATGCAGACTCGGGATACGAATAAGTCCGCCAGCGACGAATCAAATGCGCGCGGTTGTCAACAAACTAAAAGTCAACAAATAGTCAGTCGCAGAGACATTGATTTTTTGTTGCTCGAATCAACGCGGTACGCTGATTATCTGAAAGCGCCGACTCAACGGGCTTTGGCTCGCTTCATGTCGGAACGGCAGGAAAGCCCGTACGACAGTACCGCCCGCAGATGGCTCGCGCTGGTCGAGCGTCGGCAACAGAATTTCATCGAATTGTGGAATACCGGGCGCTGGCAGCACTACTACACACATGCGAAATTTCTCGACGAAATGCGCAAAATGCTGGATCTGCGCAACCGCTGGGCGTTGCTGGCGGGGCTGCCAGTGACTGAGCAAATAGCCATTCGGCACGGCAGCGAACCCAGCGGGCAACCAAACCGGGACAGCGGCGAATTAGAACTGCGCCCGCGGCCGCATGGCGGGTTCGCCGGCCGCCGCCGAAGTGCAGCGGCACTCTTGGCGGCTGTTCCGGCGCCGATTTGAGGCGCTGGACTTAACGCGGCCAAGCCCCTATCCAGACGCGTTATCGCCAACCTGCACGATCCAAAACGGCGCCACGGGCGCTTGAATTTCCTTTCCTCCAGCCGCATGTGACGACCGATGCCGAGCGCATTGTTCTCGCCGATAAAGCTTGCCGATCTCACCCTGCCGAACCGCATCGTCGTGTCGCCGATGTGCCAGTACAGCGCGAATGACGGCGTCGCCAATGACTGGCACCTGACGCACCTCGGCATGCTGGCCAATTCGGGCGCCGGGTTGCTCGTCGTCGAAGCGACCCATGTCGAACGCCATGGCCGCATCACCCACGGCTGCCTGGGCCTTTATTCGGATGCCTGCGAGGATGCGCTCGCCCACATCGTCGCGCATTGCCGGCGGATCGGGACGGCGAAGCTCGGCATTCAACTGGCGCATGCCGGGCGCAAGGCGTCCGCCCAACGTCCATGGGAAGGCGCCATGGCGTTGTCGCCGAGCGAAGATCCGTGGCCGACGATCGCGCCATCGGCGGTACCGTTCGGTCCGGGCTGGCACACCCCGCGCGCCATGAACGATGAGGACATGGCGCGGGTGCGCGCCGACTTCGCCGGCGCTGCCAAACGCGCGGTGCGGCTCGGCTTCGATGCCATCGAGCTGCACTTTGCGCACGGTTATTTGCTGCACAGTTTCGTTTCGCCGCTAGCCAATAAACGCAACGACGAGTTTGGTGGCTCGTTCGAAGGCCGCATGCGTTTTCCATTGCAAGTCGTTCGCGACACGCGCGCGGTTGTACCGCGCGGCATCCCGCTTGGCGCCCGCATCACCGGCACCGATTGGGTGGACGGCGGTCTCACCACGGATGATGCGGTTGCTATGGCGAAGGCGCTCAAAGCCGCCGGGATCGATTACGTCGATATCTCCTCGGCCAATATCACGCCGGAAAGCCGCTGGCCGAATGAACCCGGCTTCAATGTTCCGATTGCCGAGCGCGTGCGCCGGGAAACCGGGCTGCCGGTTCGGGTTGTCGGCATGATCGTCAATGCCAAACAGGCCGAAGTGATTATCGCCGAGGGCAAGGCCGATATGATCGCCATGGCCCGCGCCTTCCTCGACGATCCGCATTGGGCTTGGCATGCCGCGCAAATACTTGGCGCGGAGGTGGCACGACCGCCGCAATATCAGCGGGTCGGGCCGGCTTTGTGGCCGGGCGCCGCTCTGCGCGGGTGAGGGTGGAACGCGGCGGTATGCGAGCGTCAGCTGGGCCGGTGCGACGCCGCAATAATAAGCAAGCCGCAGCCGCCACATCAGTAAAATGGTGCGCAGGACACCGTAGTAGTCCCAGCGCCGTCCCGAGGTCACCGCCGGTGTGGCGATGCAGAACGGGCGGCTCAGCCGCTTGAGCCTTCGCGACAACGCGATGTCTTCCATCAGCGGCAAGTCGGGAAAGCCGCCGACCGCCCGGAATGTTTTGCGCGCGACGAAGATTGCCTGATCGCCGGTGGCGATGCCGGTCAGCCGCGAGCGCCAATTGATCATGCGGGCGACAAGGGCAAGGAGCGGATGCCGCCCGGCGATGCGCAGATTGAAGCGACCCCACGGGCGGCGGGCGAGCGCAGCCGCAATCAGGCGGTCGGCATCGTCCGGCAAAATCGTATCGGCATGTAGGAACACAAACGCGTCGCCGGTGCCGACCGCTGCGCCGGCATTCATCGCCGCGCCGCGATCGCGCCGACCGATAATTACTCGGTCGGCCAAGGGACGCGCCAGCGCCGGCGTGGCGTCGCTGCTGCCGCCGTCGACCACGATCACTTCCGCGCCACGGTCACGCAGCGGCGCGAGCGCTTGCAGTGTCGCAGCGATGAGTGCCGCCTCGTCGAGCGCCGGAATGACGATGGTGAGGGACCCCATGTAGGCAACCATGCCGGCAACATTGCCGAGAAACGTGCGGTCGGGCAACGTTGCCGAACACGGAAAAAGATGGCCCGATGGCAAATCTAATGGCTAATCCCGTCCTGGTCGAAGTGATACGCGGACCGCTGGTAGAGAGCCGGCACCGCGGCGCGGTTGCCGTAAGCGATGCCGAAGGCAATACGGCGCTCGCCATCGGCGACGTGGCGATGCCAATCTTCCCGCGTTCCGCAGTGAAAGCGTTGCAGGCCTTGCCGCTCATCGAACAGGGCGCGGCGGAGCGCTTTGGTTTGGCTGAAGAGGAACTAGCGCTTGCTTGCGCCTCGCATAGTGGTGAGGCGGCGCATGTGGCCGGCGTCGAGCGCATGCTGGCGAAAGCCGGCCTCGATCCGTCAGCCTTGCACTGCGGCGCGCATTGGCCCATTGCGCAGCCCGCGGCCGCCGCGGTGGCGCGATCCGGCGTACCG
>JBASAH010000415.1:0-13628 GCA_049650505.1 Xanthobacteraceae bacterium | reverse complement strand
GTTGAGCGTAAGTGCGGTCTGCGGATAGGCGCGGCGCCGCGTTGTGATGCCGGCGGCGGCGCGGCAGACCGAACGCGCACCATCCGCGCCAATCGCGAGTTGCACGCGCGCATCGCCCTGACCGTGCGTGATGGTGACCGCCGAAGCGTCGCATTCAATGGCGAGAGCCGGCGCCGCGATCCAGGTCAGAGGAAGGGTAGCGGCACGCGCTTGTAGCGCCGCCATGAGATGCCGGTTCTCGATATTGTACCCGAATGCGTCGCAATCGATTTCTGCGGCGGTAAACAATACTTCGGGTGCGCGAAACAGCCGCCGCGTGTCGTCGATGATACGGAGTTTTTTCAGCGGCGCGGCCTGCGGCACGCAGCGCTGCCACACGCCCAAAGTGTCGAGCGCGGCCACCGAACCCGCCAACAGCGCGGTCGTGCGATGATCCATCTGCGCCGGCGGCGCGACAAGCAGCGTGTCCACACCGGCAGCGGCAAGCGCGATCGCGCTTACCAGCCCGGCCGGACCGGCGCCGACGATGGCGACTTCCGCGGTGAAGACTTCGGCAACGGGAGGGTGGGTCACGGTTATCCTGCGATCCTATCGGTCGAGCGATGCGCAATGCTGTGGGTTACGGTCGAAAACCCTGCAATCAAAACCTACAATCACATGGCGCTTGCGTACGGTCCTCCGTTTAACATGTAAGCTTTCGATATGGATCCCGATACTCCTCCCGGATCGGCCAAACCTGGGCAGATCGCGGCGGCATATGCGGTGCACGTTTTTACCGCCTGCGGCGCCGGTTGCGCACTATTGGCTTTGATTGCTGCAGTGAACAGTCACTGGCCGATCATGTTCGCTTGGCTCGGCGCCGCGCTCTGCATCGACGGCGTCGACGGCATCTTCGCGCGGCGTCTGGAGGTCGCCAAGCTATTGCCGCGCTGGTCGGGCGATATCCTCGACCTTGTGGTCGACATCCTCAATTACGTTTTCGTGCCGGCCTACGCCTTGGAGGCAAGCGGACTGTTGCCGGCGCCCGCGGCCATAGCCCTTGCCATCTTGATTGTCGTGACCGGCGCGCTTTATTTCGCCGATCGGCTGATGAAAACGTCCGATTATTATTTTCGTGGCTTCCCGGCGCTGTGGAATGTCGCCGCGTTTTATTTGTTCATCTTAAAACCCGAACCTTGGGGCGGCGCGGCGGCGGTTATTGCGCTGGCCGCGCTGACCTTCGTACCGTTTCATGTCGTCCATCCGGTGCGTATCAGCCATTTGCGTGGGATTACAACCGCCGCACTCGTCGTTTGGGCGCTGCTTGCGATCGTTGCCATTGCGGAAAATCTCAACCCGCCGGTCTGGATCGGTGCCGCTTTGTGCCTGTCGGCAGTTTATTTCGTCGCCGTAGGTTTTTTCCGGCGTCACCATCCATGAGCGTCCCGCCAGGACGTCAGTGCGCCTGCGGCACATGATGCCAATCACCTTCCGCGGACCAATGGCCTTGCGCCGACCTCCCGACCACCTATGATCGCGCTCGATTTTCAGCCACAAGCTTTGCATAGTCACGATAGGAGAAGACAATGGTTGCTGCAGTGCGCGTTCATAAGGTCGGCGGCCCAGACGTTCTGACATACGAAGAGATCGAAGTCGGGGCTCCTGGCCAGGGTCAAATCCGCGTCAAGCAACACGCCTGCGGCGTCAATTTCATCGATACTTACTTTCGCATGGGCATGTATCCCGCGCCGGCCGGTTTGCCCTTCGTTGCCGGCAACGAGGCCGCAGGCGAGGTGACCGCAGCCGGTCCGGGCGTGACCGATTTTAAGGTCGGCGATCGTGTGGCTTACGTCGTCGCTCTGGGATGCTACGCGGCGGAGCGTCTGGTGCCCGCCGATCGAGCCGTCAAATTGCCGCCCAGTATCAGCTACGAGCAAGCCGCCGCTATGATGCTCAAGGGCATGACGGCCGAATATCTGGTTCGCCGCACCTTCAAGGTCGAGAAGGGCATGAACGTGCTCATGCATGCGGCTGCCGGCGGTGTTGGGCTCATCCTATGCCAATGGGCCAATCATCTCGGCGCCAATGTCATCGGCACGGTAGGATCAAAGGACAAGGCCGCACTGGCCAAGGCGAACGGCTGTCATCACACGATCCTTTATCGCGACGAGGATTTTGTCGCGCGCGTGAAGGAAATCACCGGCGGCAAATTGTGTGACGTGGTCTATGACGGCATCGGCAAGACGACGTTTCCGGCATCACTTGACTGCATTCGTCCGCTCGGCATGTTCGTGAGCTTTGGCAGCGCTTCGGGACAGATCGATGCGTTCAACATCAATATCCTGCAAACCAAGGGCTCATTGTTTGCCACCCGCCCGACGCTCAACACCTATGCCGCCAAGCGCCAAGATCTGCTTGCAATCGCCACCGATCTGTTCGACGTCGTCGGCAAGGGAGCGGTCAAAGTCCCGGTCAATCAAAAATACCCGTTGCGAGATGCGGTCAAAGCGCATCGCGATCTGGAAGGGCGCGCCACCACCGGGTCTTCGATCCTGATACCGTAATCATCTCCTGCCGCAGGCCCATGGGTGCCATGAAGATTTGGGCCGTATGAAAATCTGGGGCTATTGGGCCACGCTGGGCTGGAGCATTCTGGCCTTCCTGGCGGGACAGTTTGTCGGCTTCGGCGCCTTCCTATGGCTGCATAGGGGCGATTGGGACTCGCTCCTGCTGACGTCTTTTGACGGCGTGCTCGTCACGATCTTCATCGTTCTCTCTAATCCGATCGTGATCGGAGTGCTCGCGATTGCGGCGCGGCTTGCTCGGGCCAATCTGACGGAATATTTCGCACTAAAATGGCCGTCGCCGCGCGACCTGGGGTTCGCCGTCGTGTGGTTGGTCGCACTAATCGCCGCCGGTGACGCATTGTTGTACTTCACCGGCCGCGATCTGGTGACCTCGTTCCAGGTGCAGTCCTATACGACGGCAGCGGCGGCGGGTTGGCTTCCCGCGATGCTGGCAGCCGCCATCGTCGTCGCGCCGGCAGGCGAAGAGGCAATGTTTCGCGGGTTTTTGTTCCGCGGTTGGGTGCGTTCGCCGCGTTCCGCTTGGCCCGCGATCGTCGCGATCTCGCTGCTCTGGGCAATCCTGCACATCCAGTATGACTGGACCGGCATGCTGCAGATTTTTGTCATCGGTTTATTCCTTGGCTGGATACGCTGGCGCAGTGGCTCGCTCGCGCTAACGTTTTTGCTGCACGCGATGTTCAATCTGGAAGGCACCTTGGAAACGATAGCCGTTGTGCATTTCGCGAAGTGAGTAGCAATCGGGCCGTCGAAATGGCGGATAAAGTTCAGCTCATGACGAACCCAAAATCCGATTCAGCGCCGCAATGGTGCCGCTGGTTGGCCGCCCGCCGGGTTCGAGTTGCTGCCGTGGCAACCCGATCACCGGCTCGGCAAATCGCGCGATGCCGGCCACGGTTTCGTCGAGCGGCACCGGCGAGCCTGGTGTTTCACTGACGATGGTCGCAAGAACCGACATATCGCGGCGGAACAACGCATCGAGTGCGGTAAGCGTGTGACTGATCGTGCCGAGATAGGAGCCCACAACCAGGATGAGTGGAAGTTGCAGCGCCATCATGACATCGAGGATGGTACGCTGCTCGTCGAGCGGAACCATGATGCCGCCGACACCCTCGACCAGTAAAATCTCGCGGCGGTGCTCGATCGCCGATTTGCAGAAAGCCACAACCTCGTTCACGTCGATGCGCCGACCTTCGCGGCGAGCAGCGAGGTCCGGCGAGATCGCGGCGCGAAACCGCCAAGGTGAAATGCATTCGATGTTTTGCAGCGTCACGGGAAAGCCGAGCGCCTGAAGTAAAATACCGGAATCGCTAGCGGCGGGCTGATCGGGGTCAAATCCGCTGACGACCGGTTTGATCGCGTCAACCGAGCGGCCCATCTGGCGCAAATGCCGAATGAGCGACGCGGCGACGAATGTTTTTCCGACATCCGTTCCGGTCCCGGTTATGAAGATCGCGGTCACCGGATCAGCGCCTTAAAGCGTGTGACCGCACCAGCTCGGCGAGGCGGGCAATATCGCTGTCGTCGTGCTGTGCGGTAAAAGCAAAGCGGAGCCGCGCGGTACCCACCGGCACGGTGGGTGGACGGATCGCGACGACCAGAAACCCATTGTCACAAAGACGATCGGACGCCGCCAACGCCGCGGCAGCATCCCCGACGATAACCGGCACGATAGCGCTTTGGGCGTCCGGCAGATTAAGCGCGCGCGTGAATAGGCGCGCCTTTCGCAACGGCTCGGCGGCATAGACCGGGTCGCGCTCGATCACGTCGAGAGCGGCGATCGCCGCGGCGACAACGGCGGGCGGCAGGCCAGTCGAGTAGATAAAAGTGCGCGCCCGCGTGCGCATAAGATCGATCACGGCTTTCGACGCGCACAAATATCCGCCATAAGCGCCGATCGCCTTGGACAGGGTTCCCATCTGCAGCGGCACCGCAATAGGCGAATGCGCAGCGCCGTTGACGAAAGTAGAACCGCGGCCGCCGCCGATCACGCCGAGCCCGTGCGCATCGTCGCTGAGCAACCAAGCGTCGAAGCGCTGTGCCAGTTGCGATAGCGCGGCGAGCGGCGCAATGTCACCGTCCATCGAAAAGACGCCGTCGGTGGCGATGAGCGCTCGCGTCTTTACGCCTTTCTTGGCACCGCGATGTGCCGCCAGGATTTCTTCCGCGTGGCTCGGGTCACTATGGCGGTAGCGTTGGATCTTTGCGCCGCTTAACTTGGCGCCGGCGTGAATGCAGGCGTGTGAGAGCTCATCCATGACGATCAGATCGTCTGGGCCGACCAAGGCTGGAATGATGCCGGTATTGGCGAGATAACCGGAGCCGAAGACACACGCAGCCTCCGTGCCCTTGAGCCGCGCCAAGCGCGTTTCGAGCTCTGCATAAAGCGGGTGGTTCCCGGTAACCAGCCGCGATGCGCCCGCACCGACGCCGTAGCGCTTCGTCGCGTCGATGGCCGCCGCGATGACGTGCGGATGTTGACTGAGATTGAGGTAATCGTTGCAGGAGAACGACAGCAGGCGACGCCCGTCGCGCTCGACCCAAATTCCCGTTCGCGCGGTGACCGCTGGCGTGCGGCGAAGCTGCGCGCATTCCAGCGCGGCGAGCTTGTCGGCGGCAAATTCTTCCAGCGAACGCATCCGCTTCCCGCTTACCTTTCAAACGAAGGTGACCTCGGCAGCGCCGGGAGGCACAATGGTGGCCGCTACCGCGTGACCCCGCAAAAAGCGGCTTACCAATTTTAGAAAGAGATCATCCTCAACCGAAATCCAGGGCCTTAGGCTCTGCCTCCATGAAAGCGCCGAATGCCGGGCAACGCCAGCGAAAACAAGGGTCTAGCCGAAGCAAATCCTGCCTGGTACGCGGCCGGGCTTAAACACGTCTGGCTGCCCTATGCGCAAATGAAAACGGCATCCCTTCCGCTTGCCGTCGCAGCGACGCATGGCAGCCGGATCGTGCTGGCTGATGGACGCGAATTGATCGACGGCATCGCGTCGTGGTGGACCGCATGCCACGGCTACAATCATCCGCATATCCGCGCGGCCGTTGAGCGCCAGCTCGCGACCATGCCGCATGTGATGTTCGGCGGCCTTGTACACGAACAGGCTTTGACGCTGGCCCGCCGGCTGACCGGCATGCTGGGTCCGCATGGGCTCGATCGGGTGTTCTTTAGCGAATCCGGCTCGATTGCCGTGGAGGTCGCGCTGAAAATGGCGCTGCAGTATTGGCACAATCGCGGCTTTCGCGGCCGCGAGCAGATCGTGGCGTTCAAGGGCGGCTACCACGGCGACACAACCGGCGCGATGGCCGTTTCCGATCCGCAGAGCGGCTTTCAGGGGACGCTGGCCGGCTTACTGCCGCGGCAAATCATTGTCGATCTCCCGCTGGACGATGCGAGCACGGCCACCCTCGATGCGCTCTTGGCGGAACAGGCCGAGCGCATCGCCGCGATCATTGTCGAACCTCTGGTGCAAGGCGCCGGCGGCATGCGTTTGCATGATGTGCGGGTGCTCCAGACGCTGCGGGCACTGGCGGATCGTCATGAGCTCTTGTTGATCTTCGACGAGATCTTTACCGGCTTCGGCCGGACCGGGAGGATGTTCGCCTTCGAACAAGCGGGCGTCGCGCCGGACATTATCACGCTTTCTAAGGCATTGACCGGCGGTACCCTGCCGCTTGCCGCAACGGTAGCGCAGCGAAAAGTATTCGACGCATTCTGGTCGGACGATCCGGCAAAAGCCTTGATGCACGGGCCGACCTTTATGGCAAACGCGCTGGCCTGTGCTGCCGCCAACGCCTCGCTCGATCTATTCGCGCGCGAACCGCGGCTCGCTCAGGTCGGCAGAATCGAAAGCCTACTGCGCGACGCCCTCGAGCCGTGCCGGAAACTTGCCGGCGTCCAAGACGTGCGGGTCAAGGGCGCCACTGGCGTGGTCGAGCTTAACCGCATCGAAAATCTCGGCGGTCTGCGCCAGCGCTTTATCGATGAAGGGGTTTTTGTTCGGCCGTTTGGCCCGATCGTCTATTTGACGCCGGCTTTTACAATCACTGAGGACGAATTGCAGAAGTTGACCGGCGCGATTCGGCGTGTTCTCGCCTAACGCGCGATCGCCGTGCGTTCCGCGGTTTTGGGTGTTCAGAAATTCAGTATCCAACTACTGTGCCATGGAGATCGTAGGCATCGGCATGCTCGATCCGCACCGTCGCAATTTCCCCGACGCGCAACGGCCGGCGGCTCGTAACATGAACCGCGCCATCGATCTGCGGGGCATCGCCCTTGCTGCGGCCCTTAGCCTCGCGCGGTCCGACTTCGTCGATGATGACCTGTTCGCGATGGCCGATCCGGCGTTTGAGGCGCTTATGCGAAATGACCTGCTGGTGCTCCATTAAGCGATGCCATCGCTCTTCCTTGACGTCGTTCGGCACCGCTGCAGCGAGATCGTTCGCCACTGCGCCGCCAACCGGCTCGTAGCGGAAGCAGCCAACGCGATCGAGCTGTGCCTGCGCGAGCCAATCCAATAATTGAGCGAAATCCTCTTCCGTCTCGCCGGGAAAGCCAACGATGAAGGTCGAGCGAATGGTCAAGCTCGGGCACGCGTCCCGCCACGCTGCGATGCGCTTAAGCGTCTTCGCTTGTGCTGCCGGCCGACGCATGCGTTTGAGCACCGCCGGGCTGGCGTGCTGGAACGGCACGTCGAGATAGGGGAGTACTTTGCCGTCCGCCATGAGTGTGATGACTTCATCGACATGCGGGTATGGGTACACGTAGTGCAGTCGTACCCAGACGCCGAGCTCGCCAACTTCGCGCACGAGATCGATAAATTTGGCCCGCACCTCGCGGTCTTTCCATTTGCTGGCCGCGTATTTCAGGTCGGTGCCGTAGGCCGACGTATCCTGCGATATGACAAGAAGCTCCTTAACGCCGGCACCGACGAGCCGTTCGGCCTCGCGCAAGACGTCCGCCGCCGGGCGCGACACCAGATCGCCGCGCAATTTTGGGATGATGCAGAAGGTGCAGCGGTTATTACAACCCTCTGAAATCTTTAAATAAGCGTAGTGCCGCGGCGTCAGTTTTATGCCTTGCGGCGGGATCAGATCGGCATACGGATCGTGCGCTGGCGGAGCCGCCCGATGCACGGCATCGAGCACACTTTCATACTGCTGCGGTCCAGTGACTGCGAACACGCCAGGATGCTTGCTTGTGATCTTTTCCGGTTCGGCGCCCATGCAGCCGGTGACGATCACCTTGCCGTTCTCCGCCATTGCAGCGCCGATCGCGGCTAACGACTCCGCCTGCGCACTATCGAGAAAGCCGCAGGTATTGACGATGGCGAGATCGGCGCCGGAATGCTCGCGCGCGAGTTCATAGCCTTCGGCACGGAGCCGCGTAATGATCCGCTCGGAATCGACCAAGGCTTTCGGGCAGCCGAGCGAGACGAAGGAAATGCGGGGCGGACGGTTCATTGCGGGCCGTTCATAGCATGCAATTCATTGCATCCCGTTGCGGGCCGATAGCGCATCGGCATCCAGTGGAGAAAAGTCTTGGTGCAGAGACGTTCTGGCGCAGATAAGGCCCGAACCGCCATTCCGCCATCAAAAAGTCCGCCCAGCACCCTCAATTCACCGCGCCCGGCCAGCATTGCTGGGAACTTCTTCGGGGGAAATTAAGGATTTCGCGGTCTTCTTCGATCAGCGATGGGGCTTCGGGGTGCAGTCTCTCTTCAGCGCCATTGGTTTGCAGTCGGCCCAATACGGCCTGGGCCGCATCTTGCTTCGGCTGTTGCGGGGCTGACCTGACGCGTAAGCGCATGGTTCGACGAGCGCATATTGCGGTTTTGCTGCTTGCTCTCTGCCTCGGCGGATGCGGCGGCTATACGATGTTCGATCCCGAAAGCACCGGCGGTCTGTCCTATTCAGGGGCTTCCGCGACGGCGCAAAACCCCCGTCCGACAACCGGCTCCGCTGAGAGAAGGGACGCGGCAACGCTCAACACGCTGTTTGCCAGCGCCGCCGATGACCGGGCGGCGCTTTCAGCCGCCAAACCTGTTGCGCTTGCAAGCACGGGCGATGTCTCTGGACAACCGGCTCGCCCACCGGCGAATGAAACTGTCGAACCGCGCGGCCGCGCTTATCTGTTCCGTGGCGTGGCCGGCCTCATCTATTCGCGCGGCATGGACAGCTTGGCTGATCGCATCCGCCGCACCGGAGTGCCCGCGAGTGTGCAAACCTATCTGACCTGGCGCGGTGCCGCCGAGCAGGCGATTGCGGATTATCGGCGCGACCCTGCGCCTATCATCCTCATCGGCCATTCGATGGGAGGCGATTCTGCTCTGGCCCTTGCCGAGCGGCTCAATAGCGAAAACATTCCGGTGAGCCTGCTCGTAACCTACGACCCGAGCCGGATCGCCGACGACGTTCCGCCCAACGTGGAGCGTTACATCAACATCTTTCAGTCATCGAATATCATGGGTGGCGGCAACGTCGTGCAAGGCTCGCGGTTTCACGGCCACTACGCGAGCTTCAATTTGAAGAACCACAGCGAGATCATTCATATCAATATCGAGAAAGCCGAGCAGATCCAGGAACAGCTGGCGAATAAAATTGTGCAGCTGTCGGGTACGCCGGCAGCCGCGCAAGACGAGGCCGTTCCATTGCACCTAGAGGTGCCGAGCGACGCGGCCATCGAACTGTGGGATTCCGGTCTGCCAATCCAAGCGCATGCCGGCGACACGCTCAAATCGCTGGCGGCGACATATAACGTACCGCTGTGGTCGCTCGCTGAAAGCAATGCGGTTTCGGTGCGTGCACCCTTGGCCGAAGGGCAGCGCGTCGTCATCCCGCGCCATCTGGCGCCGATGGCGATGCCGAGCGCAATCACAAGCTACGCGCCCACCGGACGCTGACCCAAAGCTGCCATCGCCAGAATTTGATCGACTGTCGCTCTAACAGTGCGGAGCGAGGCACAGTCCGCTTGGCTGGAAGCAACGCCAGAACGGCACCGGAGTGGATTGGCCGTTCACGCAAGTATTCACTATGCACCAATTGAACTGATCGCAATCGGATACGCAGCGGCCGCTCGGCTGCGCACAGGCGCCTGCTAGTTTGCTTGCCGTTTTGCCTGCTCTTGCGTGTTTCGCTGCCAGAGCGGGGGACAGCGACGCAGCACAAAACGCTACTGCAAACGCGATAGCAGCGATCGATTTTTTGGACATATTTTTGGACATGGACAGCCCTCTCAGACGTATTCCCCCAAACAAATTAGCCAAAATCACAATAAGGCGACAAGGCGCGGTTTTTTGTAATTCGCAGCTAGTGTCCCGATTCCGAAGTTCGCACGCTTTGTCGGCACGCCCTCATGCGAACTTCGGAATCAAAGGGACACTGCCAGATATATAATTCTAGTGCGGTTTTGGATTTGAAGTTCCTAGGAGAGCTTCCGACCGAGCTGTAGGAACTTCAAATCCACCGCACTAGCCCCGTGCGCGATAAGTCAGGACGCCCTGGTCCGGCGCCCAAACGCCGGACGGCAACTTACCGGCCTGCCAAAACACGTCGATCGGCATTCCCCCGCGGGGATGAAAATAGCCGCCGATGCGAAGCCATTTTGGCCTTAACAGCGCGACCAGTTTTTTCCCGATGGCGACCGTGCAGTCCTCATGAAAGGCGCCGTGGTTGCGGTAGCTGTTGAGATAGAGCTTCAGAGATTTCGATTCCACGAGCCAGCCTTTCGGGATGTAGTCTATCACCAGCGTGGCGAAATCCGGCTGGCTTGTAATGGGGCAGATCGTGGTAAATTCGGGAAAAGTAAAGCGTGCCACATAGTTCGTGTCCGGATGCGGATCGCGCACACGCTCGAGCACCGCATCGGCCGGCGATGCGGGTGTCGGCACAGAACGGCCAAGCTGGCGTGGTTTGGTCCTCATGCGACCGTATTGGGTCGTTTCTTGGCGTCCGTCAATTTATCGCTTGAGATGCCGACCCGCCACCAGAGCATTTGCGCATTCCCCATGGGCCGCGATCGTCATCTTCGGCCTAACTTTCGGCATGACTTTCGCGGCATGACTTTCGCGGCATGACTTTCGCGACATGATTTTCAAGACATTACTTTCCAGACATGACAATGACCGGCTCGATCCTGTAGAAGCCTCGCAGCACCGCATGAGCCTTCGGTAACTGGCTGCGGAACAGTGCATGCACCTTTTGTACATTCGATCCGGACCGCGCAATGACAGCCATTGTCGACATGATTGGCCGCGAAATCCTTGACAGCCGGGGTAACCCGACGGTCGAGGTCGATGTCGTGCTGGCCGACGGCTCTCGAGGCCGCGCCGCCGTCCCTTCGGGAGCCTCGACCGGCACGCATGAAGCCGTCGAACTCCGCGATGGCGACAAGGCGCGCTATCAGGGCAAAGGCGTGCGTAACGCCGTTGACGCCGTCAATGGCGAAATATTCGACGCGCTAAGCGGCATGGACGCGGAAGCGCAGGTTAAAATAGACGAAACTCTCATCGCGCTCGACGGCACCCCGAACAAGGCGCGGCTAGGGGCCAACGCCATCCTTGGGGTTTCTCTTGCGGCCGCCAAGGCCGCGGCGGCGGCAAACGGGCTACCGCTTTACCGTTATGTCGGCGGCGCTGCAGCGCGGCTTCTTCCGGTCCCGATGATGAACATCGTCAACGGTGGCGTTCACGCGGACAATCCAATAGATTTTCAGGAATTTATGATCGTGCCGCTCGGCGCTAAATCCTTCGCCGAAGCTTTGCGCGCCGGCTCGGAAATCTTCCATACGTTGCGCGTCGCGCTCAAGGCGGCCGGCCACAATACCAACGTCGGCGACGAGGGCGGCTTCGCGCCTAATCTGCCGTCGGCGGAGGCCGCGCTGGACTTCGTACTTTCGGCGATCGAAAAAGCGGGCTACCGCGCCGGCGAGGAGGTGGCGCTGGCGCTCGACCCGGCTGCAAGCGAATTTTTCAGCGGCGGCGCCTACCAATACAAAGGCGAGGGCAAAACACGCTCGGTCGAGCAGCAGGTCGAATACCTCGCTGAACTCTGTAAGCGCTATCCAATCGTGTCGATCGAAGATGGCATGGCCGAGGACGATTTTGCCGGCTGGCAGAAGCTCACGGAGAAAGTCGGCGCGCGCTGCCAACTGGTCGGCGACGATATCTTCGTGACCAATGTGGCGCGGCTAACGGACGGCATAAAAAACGGCATCGGCAACTCGATCCTGATCAAGGTCAATCAGATCGGTACGCTGTCTGAGACGCTCGCCGCCGTCGAAACCGCGCATAAGGCCGGTTATACCGCTGTCATGTCGCATCGCTCCGGCGAGACGGAGGATTCGACTATCGCCGATCTCGCCGTCGCTACCAATTGCGGCCAGATTAAAACCGGCTCCGTGGCACGCGCCGATCGCACGGCAAAATACAATCAGCTGCTTCGCATCGAGGAGGAACTCGGCGCGCAGGCGGCCTATGCCGGCCGCAGAGCGTTCAAGGCGTTGGGCTGAGTGCGATTTCGCGCGCTTGTCCGGCGCCCGCGATCGGCGTTATATCCATTACGGTTCTCGTCGGGGATGCACGATGGAACAGACGCTTGAATTAAAGCCGGGCAACCGCCGCCTTGTCGCCGATCGCTTGCGCGATTTCATCGTCACGTCGATCGATAGCGCAGTGCCATCCGAGATGCCGTTCACGCATCTCGTGCTTGATCGCGTCTTTCCCGATGACATCTACGCGCTGATGCTCGCCAATATGCCGGAGGTATCGGATTATCGGCCGATGCATGGCCGCAGCAAAGGCCATGACCTCAGCGACGGCACACATACGCGCGTAAAAATCGATCTATTTCCGGAATATATCCGGCATCTGCCGCCGCAAAAGCGCGCCGTTTGGGACCTGGTGGGACGCGCGCTCTGCTGTCGCGCCGTAAAACGAGCTTTCATACGGCGGCTTGCGGCGCCGCTCGAGCGCCGTTTCGGCGCCCGCTATGCCAAAGTCGGCATGTATCCAATTCCGATTTTGACGCGCGACATTCCAGGATACCTGATCACCCCGCACACTGACACGCGATGGAAGGGTATCACGGTCCAGCTTTATCTGCCGCGCGACCACTCGAACACGCATATCGGCACCATTTTCCACGAGAGGCTTTCCGACGGCTCGCTGCCCAAGCGCAAGCAGATGTCGTTTGCGCCGAATAGCGGCTACGCCTTTGCAGTCGGCACCGACACGTGGCATTCGGCCGATCCGGTGGGCCCTGAAGTGCGCACGCGCGACAGCATCCTGTTGACGTATTTCGTCGATGCCGGCGCGCTGCGGTTCCTGCGCAATCGCAGCAAACGCTTCGGCAATTTTATCCTCAACGAAGTTCGTAACCGGCTGCCGTGATTCCGCTTTTTGGCGGACTCATAATCTGCAGCCAATAAATTCAGACTGGCTCAGGCCGCTAAAGCGCCGGCATTAATGCCAATTTAACCTGGAAAATGCGAGGAAATGCCGATCACGTAAGGCTTTCTGTGGGGTCGCGATTCAGTCCAGCTAAATCTCAGCTAAATAGAAAATGCCCGAGCGTTGCGCTGGCGACGGTTCAAAACTGAAAGTTAGCAGAAAATCGCGGCTTCTAATCAGCGGCCGGACACGGCGGCTCGTAAACCAGCACGGTTTCGCTGTTCTTTATCGCCTGTTCGGCTAATGCTAACCAAGCTCGCGCCATTTCGAGCAGCGTTAGTTTGGCTTGGAGATCAGAGGTAGTCTGTGCAAGCTGGACGCACTTAGTGGCGCTTTGCTGATACCCATCTACTTGGCTGGCCTGAGCCATTCAGCAGCATGAACCATCGGGCGACCAAAACGATCATGCTGCAGATCGCTGACGATTACGACAAGCTCGCCGCACAAGCCGAACAGCGGACTGGAAAAAGCAACAAGTAAGTCGCACTCGCTCGTAAATGCCCGCCCGCCGCTTCCCGCCGCCTTGGTCTGCCGAAGTAACGCCGAACTGTTTCATCGTGCGTGACGCAAACGGTCAGGCGCTGAGCTACACAGCACCATCCATTCGAAGGAGCTA
>JBASAH010000414.1:0-4125 GCA_049650505.1 Xanthobacteraceae bacterium | reverse complement strand
TTCAAGATGACGCGCTCAAAGGCCTATCTGTTCGGCGGCGTCGAAATCCGCTGGTCATGCGCCAAGGAGCTCTTGCGCGGCATCGACGACGTACCCGAAGAGGCGACATTTCATTTCGCCGACGGCTTGAAGGATTATCTTGCCGAAGCGCTCGCCGGCGCGACGCTGGTGCATCCCGACATTTTCACCGGCAGCGCCGGCAAGATCGGAACGCACGGCGCGGCGCAATGGGCGGTTGGCTGGACGGCGGACGCAGACGGGTTCCTCAATTCCTATTGCAATACCATCCCGACGCCGGACGGCGGCACCCATGAATCCGGATTGCGCACAGCGCTAACCCGTGGGCTGAAAGATCACGCCGAGCGCAGCGGCCAGGGCAAGCGCGCCGCCGCCATCAGCAGCGACGACGTCATGGTCGGCGCCGGCGCGATGCTCTCCGTTTTTATCCGCGAGCCCGAATTCCAGGGCCAGACCAAGGACCGGCTCGCCACCGCCGAAGCCCAACGCTTGGTCGAGCAGGCGATCAAGGACCCGTTCGACCACTGGCTCGCCGGGCATCCAACCGCTGCCAATAAGCTGCTCGACTTCGTCGTCGAGCGCGCCGAGGAGCGCATCCGCCGCCGCCAGGAAAAAGACATCGCGCGCAAGTCCGCGGTGCGCAAGCTGCGCCTTCCTGGCAAGCTCGCCGATTGTACCAACACCGCCGCCGACGGCGCGGAACTGTTCGTGGTCGAGGGCGACAGCGCCGGCGGCTCGGCCAAACAGGCGCGCGAGCGCGCCTCGCAGGCGGTGCTGCCGCTGCGCGGCAAAATTCTCAACGTCACGTCAGCCGGCAAGGACAAGCTGGCGCAAAACCAGCAACTCGCCGATCTGGTGCAGGCGCTGGGCTGCGGCACCGGCGCACAATATCGCGACGAAGATCTGCGCTATGGCCGCGTCATCATCATGACCGACGCCGATGTCGACGGCGCCCATATCGCCTCGCTTCTGATCACTTTCTTCTACCGGCAGATGCTGCAGCTCATCGAGAAGGGCCACCTTTTTCTCGCCGTCCCGCCGCTCTACCGGCTGTCGCATGGCGGCAAAATTCTTTATGCCCGCAACGACAAGCATCGCGACGAAATTCTGAAAAAAGAATTCCATGCCAACGCCAAGGTCGAGGTAAGCCGCTTCAAGGGTCTTGGCGAGATGATGGCCGCTCAGCTCAAAGAAACCACCATGGACCCGCGCAAGCGGACCTTGTTGCGCGTCGTGCTGCTCGCCGACGATCGCAAGGAGACGGAAAAATCCGTCGAGCGGCTGATGGGAACGAAGCCGGAAGCGCGCTTTGCCTTCATCCAGGAGCGCGCCGAATTCGCCGATGAAGCGGCGTTGGACGTTTAGGCGCGCTCGAAATTTATGACGTAGCTCTAACCCGCATCGTTGCCGGCGTCCTCGTGATAGCGGGCAAATTTCCGGTCAATGCTGCGATTATGGACGCGGCCGTTTGGCAGTTCACGCTCCGTCACACCAAACATGTCGCACGGATAGCGGTGGCAAAATGCGGTCCAGCCCACGGTGTTAAATTCATCGGTGTAGAGGACCTCGCCCCAGACATAGAGATAGCCCTTCATCTTCAAAGGCTCGTTGCTGTCCAATTGGTCGGCTGGAATAGGCCAGGCATCGGCGGTCGCAAATTCCATTGTTGCGCCCGGCTGCAGAACGGTCGGAGATATGCGCGGCGTCCCGATCGGGAAAGTCTTTCTTGCGCCGTCCGTGTCTAATTGGATTGTCGAATAGATCGAAACATCCTTCGCAGGAATTCTACCGATATTTCGGATCTGAAAATGACCGACCAAATAGTTGTGGCCGAAGTATTCACTTGTCCCGAGTGGTTCGACGCTGATGTAGGCCCGTAGTTCTTTTCTGGATGCTTCCTGGGTATGCTCTAGCGTCCTGTTCGTAACGTTCCACAGCTTGTTCGTAGACCACCACAAACGCGCCGTATAGAACACCAGAACAACAGTGAATACTGCAGCGATCAGCGCAGCCCAATGATTGGCGCTTTCGGCGGCGCTCCAACACCAGTCGGCTGCTTGCAAAACCCAGGACGCAACCGAAGAGCGGATGACATCATAACTCAGACAATCCTTGCTGCTTGCATCGGGGCAAATCGGAACTGAAAAACCCGATGCCGCCCACCAGGCAACCCAGACGCTGAGCGCGGCAACGGCAACCCCAAGCCAAAAAACGACGTAGCGCCAGTTTCTTGCCATCCGCCCCCTCGCCTGCCGAACGGCACTCATATCGGGACGAAAACGCGGCAAGATTGAGGGGCAACCAAGCCACAACCAAGCCGCAGGCATTTTGCAATAGTTTCTTTGGTTTACAGCGCGGCTCTGTCACTCCCGCTCAAACAACGTGTCGGCGGCGGTAATCAGCGGCGTATCCGGATGCACAGCGCAATAGTCGCCGAGCTTCTTGGCATTGGCGGCGAACTGCCCCGTATCAATGATCGGCGGGTCGTCCTCCGCTCGGTAATATCCGTCGAGCCAGGCGAGAATGATGCCGACATCGTCTTTGTTCGCCGATTGGAACTGCTTGCAGGTCAAGCTCGACAGGTTGATCTCATTCGCCGCCGCCGGCGCGCTCCAATAGGCGATGTAAGCCAGAATGGCGGCAAAGAGTGTGGCGGCCAACTTCTTCATCGCAATCCTCCGCGGACTATTCCTCGAAGCGCAGATTGGCGGCTTTTACGATGTCGCGGAACTTGACGATGTCGTCCTCGATCATGCGGCGGAATTCGGCAGCCGGGCCGCCGCCGGGGGTCACCGCCAAATTCTTTAGTTTCGCCGACACGCCTGGATCGCGGATCGCCTCGTTTAACGAGTTTTCCAATTTGGCGACAAGGGCCGATGGCGTCGCCGCCGGCGCAAATATGCCGCTCCACAGATGCACATCGACGCCGGGAAAGCCGGCCTCCGTCATGCTCGGC
This sequence comes from Xanthobacteraceae bacterium, assembly GCA_049650505.1. Lineage (GTDB taxonomy): Bacteria > Pseudomonadota > Alphaproteobacteria > Rhizobiales > Xanthobacteraceae > BOG-931. The sequence continues at coordinate 1,151 of JBASAH010000414.1, read as the reverse complement.
ACGTCCGGCAGTTCCGCCAAGCGCTCCGCGCCCGTCACGGCGAGCGCCTTGACCCTGCCCCCCTTGACTTGCGGCACAGTCGGCGGCGGATCGGCGATCGCCGTCATGGTCTGGCCGTCGATCACGCTTAAGATCATCTCATTGCTGCTCTTGTATGGAATCATCACCGCCGGCATACCGGATTTCAATTTCAATTGCTCCATGGCGATGGTGAAGGCCGGCGAGGTGCTCGGGTAATTTGCCTTGTCGGGATGCTGCTTGGCCCATTCGATCAATTCCTTGACGTTGCCCGAGAGATTGTCCGGGCCGGTCACCATGATCAGCGGAAAGCTTCCCATCATCGCCAGCGGGATAAGCGTTTTGGTCGGATGATATTTGAGATCGGGATAGATCGCGGCCGCAATCGACATCTGGCCGCTGGCGCCGACCAGGAGCGTATAGCCGTCGCCCGGCTGATTCGAGACATATTCCGCAGCAAGCCGGCCGCCCGCTCCCGGCTTATTTTCGATAAAGACCGGCTGACCGAGAATCTCAGTAAGCTTCGCGCCGACGAGTCGGGCAAAAATATCGTTGCCGCCACCGGCCGCGAACCCAACAACCAACCGCACCGGCCGGGTCGGATAATCGGTCTGCGCCCGCGCGCTCGCCGCAGCCAAAACCGCCGCGACGATCGGCGCAACTAGCGCGTACCAGATCGCGCGGCGTGAAAAGTTACTCATCGAATTCCTCCAAGAGGTTTAGTGGCGCTTTTAGCGTCATTTAGGCTTCATCCAGTCGACCAATTCATCCAGTCAACCAGAGCCGCAGTCACCCGCTCCGGCTGTTCGAGCGTGGAAAGATGCCCGCAATCGGCGATTATGGCGAGCCGCGCGCCGGCGATCGCGGCGGCGATTTCGCGCGCAAGTTCGGGCGGCGTCGCCTCATCTCCATCGCCAACGAGAACGAGCGTCGGACACTTGATCGCAGCAAGGCCGGGCCGCGAATCCGGCCGGCTCATGATCGCTTGCTGCTGGCACAGGAACGCTTCGACGCCGGTCTCCTGCGCCATCGTACGCACCAGTTGCTTTAACGCCGTATCGTTGTGGCGGCTGCGATGTACGTAGAGTGGAAAGGCGATGTCGGGGACTTCGGCATAGCGGCCGCTCTTGGCG
>JBASAH010000413.1:0-2206 GCA_049650505.1 Xanthobacteraceae bacterium | reverse complement strand
CGCTCGGCGCCTCGGAATACAGCGTGCAACTGTCCGGCAATACCAGCTACATCTCGGCGCCGAGCAAACTGTTGCCGCGGCGCAATCTGCAAGTGTTGCTGCCGCCTTTTATCTGCCGAGAGGCGATTGATCCCAGCGAGCTGGCGCGCGCGATCCGTGATCACATGACCGCGTTCGATGTCGTCGCTACGGAGCACGACATCGCGCTCGCCTTGCGCTGGAGCGGGCTGCCGTCTTATCAGCGGCTCGCCGCTTTCGCCGAAGGCATCAAGCGCGGGCTCGCCGAGCGCATCGCCAAGAAGCTGCCGCTCTACATCATGCTGGACGGCGACGTAGCGCACACGCTCGGGCATCTCCTTCGCGACGAGCTCCACATCGAAAGCGATCTACTCGTCATCGACGGCGTCGTGCTGTGGGATTTCGACTATATCGATCTCGGCCGCATCCGCATGCCGTCCTATACCGTGCCGGTCACGATCAAATCGCTCGTGTTCAGCGAGGATCCGCGCGGGCCGCGCCAGCGGCTGCACCATCGCGAGCATAGGCATGAGCATGAGCATGATCACCATCACGATGATGATCACCACCATCAAGCCCGTAAACGCCATGAGCACCCTCGCTAGACCGACACGCTCGCGATTTGACGCCTCGGCCTTAACCTTTGCCCCGCGTTTTTCGCTAATATGGGGTGGCGTGACAGAAGAAATGGAAATGCCCAATGGCTGAGACCGCCAAAAAAACTGCGCTCGTTTCCGAAGAACTCGCCGGCAAGTTCAAGACCGAGAAGGAGACGCCCTATACCCGTTGGGTAAAGACCGAAGGACTCGAAATCATTCCGTCGTTTTATGTGCGCAACCTGCGGACGGTCGCGCTGAAGCCGTGGGCGCGCCGCGGCGGCAACGCCATCTTCCTCAACCACGACGCCTCGCGCACCTCGAACGATTGTTACGTGATGGAGATTGCGCCGGGCAAAAGTCTTACCCCGCACCGTCAATTATACGAAGAGATGATTCTGGTGCTGAGCGGCCGCGGCTCGACGACGGTGTGGAATGACGCCGGCGCGAGAATCACATTCGAATGGAAGGAAGGTGCGCTGTTTGCCATACCGCTGAATTGCCATCACCAGCATTTTAACGGCTCGGGGCGGGAGCCGGCGCGCTATGTCGCCGTCACCAACGCACCACCGATCATCAATCTCTATGAGGACCTCGATTTCATCTTCAACACCAAATACGACTTCAACGATCGCTTCGCCGGCGAGCCGGATTATTTTTCTTCCAAGGGCGAGCAGAAGGGCTTTCTGCTGACGACCAATTTCGTGCCCGACGCGGCCAACATTCCGCTGATCACCGCGACCGAGCGCGGCGCCGGCGGCGGCCATATCCGCTTCAACATGGCCAAAGGATCGATGAACAGTCACATTTCGCAGTTTCCAATCGGCACATATAAGAAGGGCCATGCACACGGACCGGGCGCGCATGTCATCGTGCTCTCCGGCGAGGGCTACTCTTTGATGTGGCCGGAAGGCGAAGAGCCGCAGCATTATGAGTGGGAGATCGGAACGCTGATCGTGCCGCCGAACATGTGGTTCCACCAGCACTTCAATACCGGCACGACGCCGGCGCGTTACCTTGCCTTCAAGCACGAGGGCGTCGCCATTCGCAATGCGCAAGGCGTGCCGAAGGCCTGGATCGGCCGCCGCGCCGGCGGCGATCAGATCGACTACATCGACGAGAAACCGGAAATCCGCCGCATCTTCGCGGGCGAGCTTGCCAAGCACGGCATCGCATCGCGCATGGACGCGGCCTATGCCAAGGAAATGGCGGAGCTGGGTATTAAGACGGCCTAGCGGAGCATGACCGAGCCGGCAGCAGCGAACGAAACACCGTTCTGGCGGTTCTCCTTGCATTTTTATCGCCAAGCCGGCGTTGCCGAGGCCTGCATCGCGCTGCAGGACGAATGCGGCGTCGACGTCAATCTGCTGCTGTTTCTATTGTGGCTTGCCGCTGGGCGGCGGCAATTGTCCGCGGCGAATGTAAAAGAACTCGATGCCGCCGTTCGCGATTGGCGGCAACTTACCATCGTTCCAATCCGCGATGTGCGCCGCAAGCTCAAAGGCGTGGCGACCCCGATCGAAGCAAACAAACAGGAAGCATTCCGAACCAGGATCAAGGCCATCGAGCTCGAAGCCGAGCGCCTACAGCAG
>JBASAH010000412.1:0-7887 GCA_049650505.1 Xanthobacteraceae bacterium | reverse complement strand
CCTTCACGCGATCCGGCGTGAACGGGACGGTGCGCAGCCGCGCCCCGGTCGCATCGAACACGGCATTGGCAAGCGCCGCGCCGACCGGTGAGCAGGCGGCCTCGCCTGCGCCGAGCGGTGGTTGCGTCGGCCGGTCGATGAGGACGATATCGAGCTTGGGAACGTCCGGGAAACGCAGGATCGGATAGCTGCTCCAATCGACGCTCGTCACCCGCGAGCGATCGAATTGCACTTCCTCCATCAGCACACGGCTGAGCGTTTGCAGGATGCTGCCTTCGATCTGCGCGCGTACCCCGTCAGGGTTTATGACCTGTCCGCAGTCGTGCGCGCAAGCAACCTGTTCGACTCTGATGCGGCCGCTGCCTCGCTCGACCGCAACCTCCATTCCCATCGCCACATAACTCTCGCTGTGCTTGTAGCGAACATAGGCAAAGCCGCGGCCACGCATGACCGCCGCAGTCTTGTTTGCTCCGAGGGACGGACGGGTCTGCCAATTCATCAGCGCCGCCGCGCGCCTGATCGCCTCGATGCCGCGCGGATCGGTTAGTCCACGCAGCCGGAATTCGATCGGGTCGAGCCCGGCCGCCGCCGCGAGTTCATCGGTGAAACTCTCGACGGCAAAGCAATTGGCCGGCTTTCCCGGCGAGCGGATTGGCGCCGGCCGCAGCGGCGCATCTTTGAGCCAATGCGCCAGCACCTGCACATTGTCCGCCGCATAGGGTGGATCGGCATTCTGTGAGATCAATCCGGGCTGGAGGCCGCGCACGTCGTCGATCCCGGCGGCGGCGGGACCGAGCAGCGGAATATCCGGTAAACCCCGTGTCGTTTGCGGCAGCCACATCTCGGTGCGCCAGTTGAGGATGCGTCCAGTCGGATCGATCGCGCCAGAAATGTCGAGCAGCTGCGGCGGACCTTTGGGATCCCAGCCGTGCTCGTCCTGGCGCGACCATTGCACACGCGCCGGGCGGCCGACCGCGCGCGAAATGATTGCCGCATCGGCGGCCGCGTCTTCGTGGCCATTCATGCCGTAGCATCCGGCGCCGTCGAGATAGATAAGCCGCACTTTTTCCTCGGGCAGCCCAACGAAGCGCGCGAAAGTCTTGCGATTGCCGTGTGTACCTTGCGAGGCGGTCCACACCGTGGCCGCATCGCTGTGCACATCGGCGACCGCGCAGGACGGGCCAATCGAACCGTGGCTCTGCATCGGCCAAAAGTAACTGGCGCTGCGGCTGACCGCGCCACTCTGTGCGCTTGCTCCTTGCTGCCCGCGATTCACCAGCATCTCGTCGGTGGCTTGCGGATCGGCGCGCAATGTGGCGATCAGCTTGTCCTGCGCCGGAAGGCCGGACCACTCGCTCCATTGCGCGCGCAACGCGCGGGCGGCGCGCACTGTGGTCCATTCATCGTCGGCAATGACGGCAAGAAAATCCTTGATCCGCACCACGCTGGCGCCGGGCAGATCCTTGATCGAAGCTTCGTCGACGCCGATGAGCTTGGCGCCGATGGCCGGCGGCCGGATCACGCGTGCATGCACCATCCCCGGCACGCTGAAATCCTGCATATAGGTAAAGCCGCCGGTGCACTTCGCTGGCACATCGGGCCGCGGCAAGGGCTTGCCGACCAAGGTATAGGTCGCGGGATCTTTAAGCGGCGCCTTGGCATTGAGTTTGAGGTTGAAGCTGCGTCCGCCGATCAGCTCGGAGAATTTGATCCCGGCGCTGCCATTCTTGACTTTAATCTCGCCATCCCTGGCAACGAGATCGTCGGGCGTCGCATTGAGGCGTTGCGCGGCAAGTTCGACCAACGCTTGGCGCGCGGTCGCCGCGGCGCGCCTTAACTGCATGCCGGCGCGCTGAATGCCATTCGAGCCGGAGGTTCGTCCCTGATCGGGAGTGAGCGCGGTATCGCCTTCGACATATTTGATCATGTCGACGCCGATCCCGAGCTCCTCGCCGGCAATCTGGCGCATGGCGATGCGCAGGCCCTGGCCGAGATCGACTTTGCCGCAGTAAACCGTCACGGTCCCATCGCCGTTCACGGTGAGGAAGGAGTCGACTTCGTTGGGATCTACCGGCCGCGGTCCAGCATCGCCGGTGGCGGCGCGCGCGCGTGTTCGCATACTGGCGAAGGCAAAGCCGACCGTGAGCGCACCGCCTTGAACCACTGCGCGGCGAGTCAGTCCGTCAGCCAATCGATGCCGTGTGAGCGGTGCGGTCATGTCAGCCTCCCTGTCCCGAGGCGGCCATCACCGCGCGTATGACCCGCACATGGGTGCCACAGCGGCAAAGATTGCCCGCGAGCGAGGCGCGGATGTCGTCCTCAGTCGGCTTGGGCTTTTCGGTGAGAAGCGCGACCGCACTGATGATCATCCCGCTGGTGCAGTAGCCGCATTGCGGCACCTGCTCTTTGATGAAAGCGGCCTGCACCGGATGCGGCGCCGCCATCGATCCGAGCCCCTCCAAGGTGACGACCGGCTTGCCTTGCGTATCCGCAATCGTCGTCAGGCAGGATCGAATCGGACGCCCGTCGACCAGCACGCTGCAAGCACCGCATTGGCCGAGCCCGCACCCGAACTTGGTGGCCGTGAGGCCGAGACCGCGCAAGCCATAGAGCAGAGGCTGGTCGGGATCCGATGATTCGATCGTACGTTCGACGCCGTTGATACGCAGTCGATGTGTCGCCATTTCCAACCTCGATGATCCGCCTCGATGACCCACCTCGTCTGGGCATCATTTTAAGCACGAGACGGAAACACTGCGTAATGTTTCGGAAGCGCACGAGGACTGCGTTTCCGGCATCGCCCCTGCACCATGTTGCGGAACACAGGATGTGGGTTCGGTAGCGGCAGCCAAGCTGTCCTACTTAGGAAAGTTCGTTTTCGTCACAAACTGGCCCGAACGGGACATGCGCCGGTTCACTCCGGTTTTATATTGGCCGTTTTGATCACCTTCGCCCACTTATCGATTTCATCGGCAATGAGTTTGCCGAAGTCGGCAGGACTCATGGAGATCGGAATGCTGCCGAGGTCAGCGAACTGCGCCAACAGCTTGGGATCGGAGAGGCATGCATTGACTTCGTTGTTGAGCTTATCGACGATCTCGAGCGGGGTCTTCTTGGGTGCGGCGAGGCCGAACCACGTGCTGGCTTCGTAACCGGGCACGAATTCGGCCAAGGTCGGGGTGTTCGGTAACACTTGCAAGCGTGTTGTGCTGGTCACAGCCAGAGCGCGTAGCCTGCCGGCTCTGATATAGCCGATCACCGTAGGCACCGGAGCAAATATCATTTGCACCTGGCCGGCGAGCAGATCAGGCATATTGTTGATGCGATAAGGTACGTGAACCAAATTAACGCCCGCCGCCATCTTGAACAGCTCGCCAGCGACATGAGGCGTGCTGCCGACGCCACCCGAGGCCATGTTAAGCTTGCCGGGATTGCTCTTCGCATAGGCAATGAACTCTGAAACGGTGTTGGCCGGAACCGATGGGTTCACCGTCATGACGAGTGGCGTTCGCACGACGCTTGCGACCGGCATGGTGTCGCGCATGAAATTGAAATTCAGATTTTCAAAAAGCGTAGCATTGATGGCATTCGCTCCTGTTGCGCCAAGGAGTGTGTAACCGTCTGGCAGCGCTCGCACGACGAGTTCAGTGCCGATGTTACTGGCCGCGCCGGGACGGTTATCAACGATGACTTGTTGACCAAGGCGCTCGGACAGGCTTTGCGCAGTCAAGCGCGCGATAATGTCGGGCGTAAAACCGGCGGGAAAACCAACGATCAGGTGCACCGATCGCGTCGGATAGGCCTGTGCTCTTGCGATCGGCGACCTGACAAGCAGCGCAATGGCGCCCGCCGCACCATAGAGCACACTTCGGCGGTGAAGTTTCATGGTGATGCTCCACGAACTTGAGCACCGATCCAGAACTACAGAAGTGTCTGCGAATTGATGTTGTTCAGTTGTTGATCGCCGGCATCTCCTGCTGGCAGCTCACAAGACAAATTATACCAATTTGAAGGGCTTGTGGTGATGCCTGATTCAGGGGGGTCAGCCGCCAACCTCTGCGCGCACTGTGACATACGCACTGTGACCTAGGCCACAGACCGCGGTTTCGTGGCGCGCTTATCTCTCAAATTAGCCCGGTCTGATCTCGACGACCGGGCCCGTGGCCCCACGGTCCTGTCCCCCCGGACACCCAGCATCGGGCCACGCCGTTGGCGACGACGAAGAGGGCACGGTCATGCGGTATTTAGATGAAACCGAGGAGGCGCCGACAAGAATCGTCAAGCTGATCGGCGACCTGTGTGGAATACTCATCTACACCGGCATTGTTGGCTTGCTGGTATACGCGGTGCTGCGCTGAGGAACGAGCTATTCACGCGCGGTGCGGCGCAATTTGTTGCGCCGGTCTGAGATCAGGCGGTCGGTTGTGCTTTGCGATCAAGACCTCAATTGTCGAGGATCGAAATATCCTTCGCCGAACGCCCTGCCGCCAGCGATTCCACGAACGCATAAATGTCGGCGATGTCTTTGTCCGATAGCACGGCGTCGGAATAGGCCGGCATGTTGTCCGACGGATCGCGGATCTGCGCCTTAAAGCCATCAAAGGGAAGCCCGGTGCGGGCGAGTGCCGGGGCCGGGCCAGTATAAGCGCCGCCCTGTCCGGCGCGGCCGTGGCAGGTGAAACATCCGTCGGCGAGGTAGAGCCGCTTGCCGTTGGTGACGTCGCCGTGCGCAACGTCCGGTGCCTGCGCGATCGCCGATGTGGCCGCGCCGAAAGCGGCGATGGCAAAAGTTACGACCCCGACGCGGTTGAAGCTTTTCATCGTAACATCCTCAACGCGGATCGGTGACGACGTCGACTACGGCGGGCTCGCCGGATTTGACGACGGCAACGGCGCGTGCGAGCGCGGGCGCCAGCTCCTTGGGGTCGGTGATCGGACCCTCACCGTGGGCGCCCATGCCGCGCGCGATCGTGGCGTAATCGATATTCGGATCCTTGAGCGTCGTGCCGATATCCATCCGCTCGACGCCACGGCCATGCCTCGCGGCCATCGCGGTGAGATACATGTATTCCTGGTGATAGGCGCGGTTGTTGTGCACGACATAAAGTATCGGAATCTTGTGATGCGCCGCCGTCCACAGCGCGCCGGGATTGAACATGAAATCGCCGTCACCGCCGAAGGCGACAGTGAAACGGCCGTGTTTCTTATTGGCTAAAGCCGCACCGAGCGACGCCGGCAGGTTGTAGCCAACGCCGCCGCCGCCGCTGACACCGTTCCATTGCTGCGGCTTTTTGAAGTCCCACAACCGGTGCGGCCAGGTCAGGCGGATTGCGGTGCCGACCAGCGACCAGTCTTGATCCTTGATCTGATTGTACACTTCGGCGCACATGCGCGCCGTCGTAATCGGGCTCGAATCCCAACCGAGCGTCGCATCGGTCTTCGACTGCTCGACCATCGCCATGTGCAGCTTGGCAAGCTTTTGGCCGCGCGCCTCGAAAGCGCTCTTGCGGCCATCGTCGATGAGCCGCCTGACCGCTTCGGTCACGACCGGTAGCGAAGCTTCGCCATCGCCGGCGATGTTGAGATCGACATCCTGCCAACGGCCGAAGTCCTGATAATTAGATTTCAGGTAGAGATCGCGCACGCCGAGCGTGATGAGTTTCGCTCCGGGCTTTGCGTTGGAGCGCGACTGCCGCACGATACGGTCGCTGAAATGCGTCAGCGTTCCCCAAAGGTCGTTCATCTCGATTGCAAGAATGACGTCTGCCTGGGCGATTAGGCCTCTGCGGAAGCTCTGATTGAGTGGATGCCGCGACGGAAAATTCATGCGGCCGACATTGTCGATGACGCCACATTGCAGCGTTTCCGCAAGCGCAACGAGGTTGGCCATTCCCGCCGGCGTGCGCGCCATGCGATCGCAAATGATGAGCGGATTTTGCGCCTCAACCAGCAGCTTCGCGGCTTCGGCGATTGCGCCGGAATCGCCCTGCGGCGGGATCACCCGTTCGAATTTGGGAATGCGCAGGTTTTTGCCGGCGGCGATCGGGTTCTCCTGCAGTTCGGCGTCGAGTGCGAGAAAAACCGGTCCCATGGGCGGCGTGGTGGCGATCTTATAAGCGCGCACCGCAGACTCGGCGAAATGCTGCAATGACGCGGGTTGATCGTCCCACTTGGTGAATTCGCGCACCAGGTGGCCGATGTCGACACCCGAATGCGGCCATTCCGCGCCTGGTGCGCGTTTGTCCGCTTCCATGATGTTGCCGCCCATGACAAAAACCGGGACGCGATCGCACCAGGCGTTATAGATCGCCATGGCGGCGTGCTGCAGGCCGACGACGCCGTGACATGCCATCGCCATCGGCTTGCTTTCGATCTTGGCGTAGCCTTGCGCCATATGGACAGCGATGTCCTCATGCACGCAGGTGATGATTTCTGGCTTGTTATTGCCGTGATTGACCACCGCTTCGTGCAGGCCGCGGTAGCTCGACGCGCAATTGATCGCCAGATATTCGATGCCGAGCGAATTGAGCACATCAACCATAAAGTCGCCGCCGCTCGAGGTCTGATTCACCGGGTCGTTCGCCGGCGGCATGGTTTCGGCGGCAATTTGCAGCGGGCCGGGGATTGCAGCCTTTAATCGTTCCTGCGGGGCGCCGGGAATGGCTTTGGCGGCTTCCGGCGCTGTGATTGCAGCGGCCGCGCCGACTAAGCTTGCGCCTTTTAGGAAATTACGGCGACTGGCAGCGGCGGAGTGGCGGCGTTTCGGCATGAGTCCTCCCGGGGATGGCAAAAATGCCGAGCGACAATAGGCATATTTATTCGTTGATTTAAATTCGCGCCAGGGAGGTGGTTCCGTCAAGCGCGGTCCACGAACGCCAGATAGGCCCGAGAGCGAGTCTCGCCACTCGGCGAAATCGTGCTTCGGCGCACAGCAAGTCGAATTATGATGAGTCATGACGATGATTATGGAGCTGTCGGAAAAGTCGGGGACCTGTAGAATATCGTTTCGCCGGTCAATGTGGCGAACAACCGAAAAAATAACGGAGGGAGCGGGCTAGTGAAAACGTTCATCAGAGCGACGACAACGGCTGCAAGCGCTGCGCTTGCGACCCTGCTGACGATTGGAGCCCCCTCGATGTCCGCTGCTGCGACCTTCGTTTATGTATCCGATGCCGAAGACGCCACGATCGACGCCTATCTCATGGATACAAAGACCGGCGCGCTGACCTCGATCGGCAAGACGGAGGCGGGCAAGACGGTGATGCCGATGGCGGTGTCGCCCAACAAAAAGTTTCTCTATGCCGTCGTCCGCTCGCAGCCGATGCGCGTGCTCACTTACGCGATCGACGGTAAAACCGGGGCGCTGACGCAGAAGGCGACGGCGCCGCTGCCGGACAGCATGCCTTACGTGTCGACCGATCGCAGCGGGCACTTCCTGTTCACCGCCTCCTATGGCGGCGACAAGGTGGCGGTGAGCCCCATTGGCGCCGACGGGCTCGTCACCGCCGAAGCGATCCAGGTGCTGCCGACCGGCCGCAACGCGCATTCAATTCTTCCGGATCGCAGCAACCGCTTCGTCTATTCGGCCAATCTCGGCGCCAACCAAGTGCTGCAATTCGCCTTCGATGGCAAAACCGGCAAGCTCACCGCGCTCGATCCGCCCGCGGTAAAACCCGAACCGGGGCATGGCCCGCGCCACCTCGCGATCTCGCGCGACAATAAATTTCTTTACGTGCTCAACGAATTGTCCGGTCACGTCACGCAATATGCGATCGACGGTAGTAAAGGCACCTTGAAACTCGTCGACTCGGTGCCGTCGGTGCCGCCCGAACTTGGAATGAAATGGGGTCAGCCGCAGGCGCCGGTCGGCGCTGCGCCGGCGACCCC